>NZ_JACJEW010000040.1:0-40590 GCF_014164315.1 Pseudoalteromonas sp. SG44-1 | reverse complement strand
TCATCACATTGAGATAATGCTTTTTCAACCGCTTGAACTTTAAATTCTTGTGTAAATCGACGTCTCATTTTTATCTGCCTCTATTAAAAGTTAGAGGCGACAACTATCCTGACACAGGGGGAAAGCTACTCCCCTTTCAGTCTGGATGATTAATAATCCAATCGCTTCAACGTTACTGATGTTGACACGGGAGTGTTCAAAAATCTGTGTCATTTGATTAAACTGATAAAAAACAGGAATGACACATGACAAATCAATTCAACTTCGAAGATGCCGTTAAAGCGCTTCAATCAGGTAAAAAGCTAAACGGTAAAGATGGTGTACTTACATCACTTATCAAACAATTAACCGAGTCAGCGCTCCAGGCTGAGCTTGAACATCACCTCGCTAATGAGCAGGCGCCTAACCGTAAAAATGGCTTTAGCACGAAGACGATTAAGTCACCTGCTGGCAATTTTGAGCTAGAGACGCCTAGAGACCGCAGTGGTAGCTTTGAGCCTCAGCTCATCAAGAAGAACCAAACGACATTGAGTGACGAAATAGACTCAAAAATACTCTCCATGTTCAGTATGGGGATGAGCTATCGTGATATTAATAAACACATTGAAGATATGTACGGCATGAACGTCGCCACTGGCACCATCAGTGCTGTGACCGATAAACTTATTTCCAGAGCTTAAAGCATGGCAACAGCGCCCTCTCGATAGTCACTACCCGATTGTGTGGCTTGATGCTATTCATTACAAAGTCAAAGAAGATGGCCGTTATATTAGTAAAGCCGTTTATACGTTATTAGGGCTAGATATTCATGGCAAAAAAGAAATACTTGGCTTGCATTTATCCGAAAATGAAGGCGCTAATTACTGGTTGTCGGTACTTACCGACTTAAATAATCGAGGCGTTAAAGACATACTAATTGCATGCGTTGATGGGCTAACAGGCTTTCCAGAAGCCATTGCAGCTATATTTCCCGAGACAGAAGTTCAATTATGTATTGTTCATCAAATACGAAATTCAATGAAGTATGTCGCGTCAAAGAATCAAAAAGCATTTATGGCCGACTTAAAGCCCGTTTATCGCGCATCAACAAAAGAAGCAGCAGAGATAGCACTTGATGAGCTGGAGGCTAAATGGGGGGACGCTTATCCGCTAGTGATCAACTCATGGCGTAATAAATGGCATAATTTATCAGCCTATTTCAAGTACCCTGAGCCTATACGTAGGGTCATATACACAACGAATGCGGTGGAAGCAGTCCATCGTCAGTTTAGGAAATTAACGAAAACAAAAGGCGCTTTTCCAAATGAAAATAGCTTGTTGAAGTTGCTTTATGCTGGCATATTAAATGCTACCGAGAAATGGACAATGCCCATACACAATTGGAGCCTTTGTTTATCTCAGTTGGCAATTTATTTTAAAGGGCGTTTAGATAACGTGCTCGATCTTTAAATTTTAAGCTGACACAGAATCTTGAACGCCCTCTACCAATAAACGCGATGACCATTGAGGTTCGTCTGCTATTTTTTCTGCCCACGGCATACCAACTAATACTATCGATACGCCCGCTTCATCATTAATATACTTTAATCTGTTAGCAATCTCGCGGCGTTTTTTACCTTGGTTATGCTCAATTAGCTCTTGAAACTCATCAATAATTATCAGCTCTGTGCCACACGTTTTTAGGCACTTTATTAATGATGTCGTTAACCGAGTACCATTTACTCGCAGTTTCCGCTCTGTACTACCTACTTGCCCTAAGTCTTTAAGAAGCTCGGCTAAAGTAGATTCTAGTGTCGGATTGCTAGGTATGCGGCTGACTAATACAGGGTGATTCATCACTCCATTAATAAATTGCGGTAAGTGACGTTCTTTATACTGTTTTATTAGTGCTGTTTTACCTGTGCCTGTATCGCCATTTAACAGCATGCAAGGCTTTTCACCTGTTAGCCCTTTACCAAGTCTTAATCTGTCAAAGTCATTAAATACCGTGCTTATTATTGGGTATTCAATAAATACATCGCGAAATTCATTAAGCTTTTCTTTTTGTTTGTCGGTCAGCATAATTAAAATCCATCTAAGTCTGAAATAAAGTCATCCCAGCTATCTGTTGGTTGCTCTTTAGGTGTAACCTTTTTGTGTTCTACTGGCTCGCTCTGAGCTATTGATTTCTGCGAGTCGCTACTAACATTTTGATGCTTAGCTAATGCTTTACCGCCTTTTACTTTTGAGTGTTTTGGCGCATTTTTTAACTCTTCAAACTCGTTTTGAATTTTATTATGAATAAACATACGCGCTTTTGCTAAGCCTACATTATCGATAGAGCTCGAAATAAAGTCGCGATGAATGCGCATATTTATTTTATGCTGATTCAAACTCAAACCTTGGGTATAGTCTTGATCTTTACATGGCACTTTGATGTAGTGCTCTAGTTTATCAAGGTAAACGTATATATAAGAAATATCATCGGGGTTTAATTTAATTAAAACGTCTTGAGATACTTTATGGCTAAATTGCTTTCTATAATTGGCCAGCTCAGTACTGTCGTAGCTTAAGTTTTCTAGCCTTATTCCACCTTTACGGAGCACCCGATGATTTGAAATACTGAGCACAACATCTAGCTGTTGAAGATCATCATTACTCAGTACTGTTGGTGGTAACGTATTAAAGCCTTGATCCCATAATTGGCTTGGTATGTACTTAAATCGGCTGTCAGCATCTTGATGGTAAACGTCTACTACCCATTTATGAAATAGCTGCATAAAGGTCGTAAAGCGCATGATTGCATCTTTTTTGGGGTTATATTCATGTTTTTGCAAAATGTTAGAAAAGGTTTTACCTGGAATCGGATCTAATAACTCGGTGTTAATAGTGCCAAACATACGCTCTACAAAAGGTTTAAGCCAAGGCTTTTTCGTTGGATTATATTGAATGTTTACTCCAGTTTCACAAACAGCAAGCTCAAGATTGTTACCCCAAAACTCTCTTCCATTATCAGTAACGAGTGTTTCAATTTTACCAGCACACTTCCACTCATTTACTGTATCAGGGTATAGCTTTGCCACTTCACTTTTAGGTTTCATGGCATTCATCATCGCTCGCCTTACTGCATCATAGCTAGGCTCACTGAAGCTAAAGTAATAGCCAACAATACAATGGCTATACACATCTACTAACATAGTGAGTGTTGGCCGACCAAGTGGGATATGTAGCTCATCATCCAATAAAATAAGATCAAGGGGTGTATGGTCAATTTCAACTTTTTCAAGTACTCGGGTAGGCCGTGTATGCCCTTCCACTTTATTAAAAGCAATATCAGCAAGGCGCTTACCATAACGAGCAACCATTACTTCGTATTGTGGTAAGTTATCTATTCTGTTTTTAAACGCTTTGTATGTTAAAGGCTTTAGGGCGCTACCAACAACGCTGTCGTTTTCAATAGTCACTAAGTCTTTATAGAACTTGTAAGCCGAAGCCACTGATGGTTTTTCTTTTACTAAGTAACGCTCAAGTGCTTTTTCAAAAAACTTATCGGTGGCTGTATCGCGCTCCCTGTTACCCTTTTTTTGATGGCTTGGTATTAGCGCCATAATATTTTTATCTGCATTTGTATAAGCGCTATACCATCGTGCTGCTGTTCTCCAGCTGGGCTTTTTTTCTCCCTCAACTTCGGGCATTTCTTTTAATAAAGGCTCAAGATTTTTTTGTGTCCAACCGCCTTGAATTTTAGCCTCAAGCCATTGAATATATTTAAGCTTAGCGAATGTTGTTGTTTTTATTTTTTCAGGAAGGGCTTGTAAGTCTTTAGCGTAATTTTGAGGTAGTTTGGCTGCTACTTTTGGTAATGGCTGGTTAAATTCATCTTCAAACAAACCGTCATTAAACATTGTTAGACCAAATTGCTGTTTCTATTGATATTTCATTTGTAGTTAAGTCGGCAAATAACTGCCCTAGTGATAATAAGCGTAGCACCGTAGCAAGTAGCTCACCGGCAGTTACTTTTAAAAAGTTAACTAACTGGCCCACTTTAATAGAGCCGTATTGCTTAACAAGTTCTAGCACCGATGCTTGCAGCTCTGTTAAACACTGAAAACCAGAGTAGCGATGTAAAAGCTTTAAGTTATTGAGTGTTGGGTATACACGGATTTGTTTATCTGTAACCAGTATTAAATCACGTCCATCTTGCTTTGCTATGGCATGCTTTTCAATAAAACGTGTACGAAAGTCTTCGTCGGCAATTTTGCTTTGTGGTTTTACTTCGATAAATTTTTGCGTGCCGTCTGTGTGGGTAAGTAAAAAGTCAGGTGTGTAACGGCAAGTACGGTTATCGAACTCATATTCGTAACCTAGTGGTTGTGCCTCAAATGCGGCTATTAATGGTGAAAATTCAAAATGGAAACAGGCATCAAACTCTAAAGAGGATTCGACTAAACAGGTAGATTTATTTTTTTGACTAGCAAATTTATGGAGGTTTTTTACACGGGAGTGTTTTAGTTTTCTTCTGTACATGTGAGTCAACCATCTAACCATTTGGTTAAATACTAGACTATGCCACCTTATACTTCCAATTTATGTCATCTTTTAGTACAAATATGTCAACTTATACTTCAAACAACACCCAAATGAGGAATTTGGGTGGCAGTCTTACCAGCCACATCTCGGCACACACGTCACAAACTGTGGCTGCTCCCTTCCGGGCCTGACCAGGTTCGCCTGCTAGTGTTGCGAGAGGACCAATAAGACTACCATTGAGGGCCTTGGTTGGCGCGGGAGGGATTATCTCTACTTTTGCTGTGTTATTCAAGGGGAAACATAAAAAGAAAGTGCGACTGCATGTTAAACATACAATCGCACTATTTTTTAAACGATTTAAGTAAGATTATTGATTATCTAACTCTTTTTTTACGTTACGTAGTACAGCTTTTATTTTTTTCATATTTTCAGGGCCCATGCGTAGCAGTTGTTTTTGTGCCGCTGGTAGGCGTTCCCATTCTGAGTAAGCATATTGATAAGTTACTGAATCACGTAACAGTGGCATATCCCCTTTTGGCTCTGGGGTATCCAATAATAGGTCTATCGCTTCTTCAAGTGTTTGATTAAATGCATCACCTTGATAGCCAATTTCTGTATACGCATCATTGATAAGTGGTTTGTACTCATCGTATAAACGTACGATTTGCGCTGCGCTCATGCTAGTAAAGATTTTTACATAAGGGGTATAACGCTCATAGCTGTTTGGATCAATGGTAAGAATATCACCCTCTACCACACTAAAGCCTTCTTCTAACTTAATAACGGGAGTGTGTTTTTGCGCAATTTTACCTTTGGCAAGATTATCTATAAATACCACACCACGGCGAATAACATCGTCGTTTATAACCAAACTCATAGCGGCATCACTTAGGTATTCGTCTAACTTAGCAACAACGACAGGATCGCTTTCATCAAGAGTAGGTAGTGGCTCTACTTGCGGCTCAGGCTCTACTGGGCGTGGCGTTGGCACGGCTAAATCAGCAGGCTTTTCAGGATTAACAGATGGGGCATTAACAACCGGATCGTTCTCTGGTTTTAGCTCCATCATGGGGCGCTCTGCTACGTGTTGCTCAACTTCGGTTGCTGATTGTGACTCATCACTTGAGTTTAATAACACAAACGCTGCAGCAATAATGATAATA
Source organism: Pseudoalteromonas sp. SG44-1 (assembly GCF_014164315.1). Classification (NCBI taxonomy): domain Bacteria; kingdom Pseudomonadati; phylum Pseudomonadota; class Gammaproteobacteria; order Alteromonadales; family Pseudoalteromonadaceae; genus Pseudoalteromonas; species Pseudoalteromonas sp. SG44-1. The sequence goes on along the minus strand of NZ_JACJEW010000040.1, from coordinate 34,918 downwards.
ATTAAAATGATGCCTGCAAATAAAAGGTTATTATTCGGTGGACGTTTTTGAACATCTGACGCTGATGGTTGATCTGACATACGAACTCCATAAATATTAAAATGCGATAACAGTAAGAGTACCCTAAATGGATTTAATTCATAGCCTACACTAATAATTATTAACGTAGCTAAGGTATCCTTTGATTCTTCTAGCTTAAAGACTTACAGTTAATAAATAAAGTAAAGACGCTTAACCGCTTAATTGCAACGACGAAACTCAACTATGAAAATCAAGCAAATCGATAAAAACAAACCTAAAGTTGCTCTGTTACTGACCGGTGGTGGTGCACGTGCCGCTTACCAAGTTGGGGTTCTTAAAGCGCTCGCGCAAAGTATGCCGCGTACCGCCCCGCTACCATTTACTATTATTAATGGTACATCTGCCGGAGCGATCAATTCAGCCGCGCTAGCAAGCTATGCTTCATGCACCCATTTGGCGGTACGTAAACTGGAATCTGTTTGGAAAAACTTTTCTACGTCAATGGTATATAAAAGTGATTTTATCAGCGTGTTTGGCCATTTAATGCGTAACATGCTGACCAGTTTTCAATCTGAACATATTAATCATCCACCAGCGAGCTTGTTGAATAATCAGCCTTTACGTAATTTACTTAATGAAATTTTAGATTTAACTCGCATTGAGCGTAATTTACACCGTAATTATTTAGATGCGCTGTCAATCACCGCATCAAGCTATACCACGGGTGATTCTGTGGCGTTTTTTCAATCTAATACACAATCACCTTGGCGGCGCGCTAAACGCGAAGGCCAAGCGACCCGTATTAACGTTGAACATTTAATGGCGTCCAGTGCAATTCCTATGGTGTTTCCGAGCGTAAATGTATACAACCACTACTTTGGTGATGGCTCTATTCACCAATTGTCGCCACTGAGTCCATGTGTCCATTTAGGCGCTGAAAAAATATTTATTATTGGTGTTGATCAGCCCAAAGAAGCTCATCCGCCGGGTTATCTCCCTCACTTCCCAGGGTTATCCTCAATTGCGGGCCATTTGCTCGACAGTGTGTTTACCGACACCTTACAGTCAGATCTTGAGCGCCTTGAACGAATTAACCGAACTTTAGGTTTGTTACCTGGGCGTGATAAACACCAAGAATTAAAGCAAATACAAAGTTTTGTGATCAATCCATCAGAAAACTTTAACGCCATTGCTGCAAACTATTACGGTGATATGCCTTTAGCCATTAAAATATTACTGCGCATGATCGGGGTTAAAAAACGTTCTCAATCGAGTTTAACCAGTTACTTATTGTTTGAAAAACGCTATACCCAGCATTTGATTGAAATTGGTTATAAAGATGGTTTAGAGAAACTGCCACAGATACGCGAATTTTTAGAGCTCGATTAACAGTTAACGATTCACTAATCCGTACCATCGAGTAAATAGCACTCTACCCGCTCTACTCGTCGAGGTTTACCTTGTAGTACAAGAATATCTCCGGCGAGTAAAATAGTGTGCAGCGATGGACTCTCAATTTCACGGTCTTTGCGCCGTAATGCTCGCACTGATACTTTACGTTTTTCGAGATTTAATTCATTAATATTTTTAGCAACCGCAAAAGCATGTTCAGGCAGTGCTATTACGTGTAAATACTCAAGCCGCTCGGCATTGTTTTCTTCACTATCAAATTTATCTCCGGCAAAAAAACCATGTAAAAATTGATAGCGATTCCGCCGCTCTTTACTAACCCGCCTAACAATACGCGACATTGGTACGCCCGACATAGATAACACGTGCGACACTAACATTAAGCTCGCTTCCAGCGTTTCGGGCACCACCTCAGTCACGCCAAGCTCTTTGAGTGCTTCGAGATGACTATCATCGCGCATGCGTACCAGTATTTTCACGTCAGGAGCTATTTGCTTTATCGCATCGATCACGATTTGCGCATGTTCAAAATCGGTGAAAGTAATGATCACTAGTCGAGCTCGTTCGACTCCTGCTGATTTTAAAATATCTTTTTGTTTTACATGACCAAAAATAACGGGCTCTCCAGCTGCTTTGGCCTCTTGAACTAGTATTGGGTTACTTTCAACAGCAACGTACTCTATTGCTTCTGGCTTTAAAAACCGCGCAATAGTTTGCCCCACCCGAGAGAACCCACAGATAACTACATGGTTTTGATACAAAGTGCTACTGTTAGGCTGTTGCTGCCACTCACCGTTGGGATTTTTTAATACCCCAAGTTGTTTTAATAACCAAGGCGTCGATTCTATTAAATAAGGTGTTAAGCCCATCGACATGACTGCAATAGCGATTAAAAATGAGGCGTGATCTAAAGCTAATAATTGGTGTTTAGTAGCAAGTGCAATTAATACAAAACCAAACTCGCCCATTTGCCACAGCATGATGCCTGCTGCAATTGCATCTTGTTTTCGCTCGCCCATCAGTTGCGCTAAAAAAGTAATAACACCAATTTTTAATACTAGCATTAGCGCTAATGCAGCCACTATCCAATACCATACGCCAAACACGTATAAAATATCGAGCTGCATGCCGACAGTGACAAAAAATAGGCCCATTAAAATATCGCGAAATGGTCGAATATCGGCTTCTAACTGATGTCGGTACTGGCTTTCGCCGAGCATCATTCCTGCTAAAAATGCGCCCAGCGCCATCGATAAGCCAAATAAATACGTTAAGCCTGCGGCAAATAAGGCAACCACTAAAGTAGTCAAAACAAACAATTCATCGGTGCGCATTAATGCAACTTCGCTAAAGACTTTTGGCAATACCCACTTGCCTATCATCCATAACAACAAACATACAAACGCGCCTTTAGTTAAAGCGAAAGTCAGCGCCCAGGCAATGCCCTCAGTACCACTACTTTGGGCTAATAAGGGTAAAGTAATCAGTAACGGCACCACCGCAATATCTTGAAATAATAACATTCCGATAGCGAGCTGCCCTCGCCGCTGTTTAAGTTCGCCGGTTTCTTTAAGTAATTTAACCACCACCGCTGTTGATGACAGCGCCATTAATGTCGCGATAGTAAAACTACTCAGCACAGACAAATCCATCAGCAATAAAATCAGCATAAACACAATACTTGTGACAATTACTTGCAACGTGCCCAAGCCAAATACAATATTGCGCATTGCCATTAAGCGGCCAACAGAAAACTCCAGCCCTAAACTAAATAATAAAAATACAATACCAAGCTCAGCTACAAAATGTATTTCATGACTTTGCGCCATCCAGCCAATGCCATGACTACCCGCTAATAAGCCAGTAGCAAGGTAAGCGAGGATCGGCGGTAAGCCAATGCGCTTAAATAACCATACCAGCACCACAGCAGCCAGTAATAAGCCAAATATTTGAGCCAATACACTTTGCAAATAAACCTCCTATTTATATTATTGCCATACCGTCAAAATTTTAGCTGCTTAAGAGTTAACTATAGCAACTATCTGTTTTTCAGCCAGTTTGGAATAGTGGCACAAAAATCGCTTAGAAAAGTAATAACAAACTCCTAGGGGGAGAAAACCATGGAAAATGTCCATATTTTGACGCAGCGCATCTCAGCACGTGGCGAGTTCCTGCCGTTTTCGGCAGAGCATTACCGTAATAATGAGCCCGCAGCTATCCATAGTTTGCTCGAGAAACTGCAAACAACGTTGAACATAGAAGAGCTACTAACGATTTATGCTGAACACGCAAAGCAGCTTATTAATTTTTCAGGCTTGCAGTTTCAGTCATCTCTTGGGGTGGCACAAATTGCTAATAGTGATAACAGCAAACCGCCATATTCATTTAATTTAGACATAAATAATGAACATTTAGGACAGCTTATCTATTTTTGCCAATATCCGCTTTCGGGCAATATTGAACAAAAGTTAGTTGGCTTACACTGCGCATTGGTTTACCCATTACGCAATGCATTAATGTATAGCCGCGTACTAAAACTAGCGACTAAAGACACCTTAACAGGGCTTAATAATCGTAGTCAGTTTGATGCTATTTTGACGCAAAAATTAGAGCGCTTTCGCCGCCATCATCGTCCATTTAGTTTAATGTTGTTAGATTTAGATAACTTTAAACAAGTTAATGATAGCTACGGTCATAAAATTGGCGATGACGTATTACAAGAGTTTGCCAACGTTTTATGCAGTAGTATTCGCGGCACAGATTCTGTATTTCGCTTTGGTGGCGATGAGTTTGCGGTATTAATTGATGATCCTGAATTTACCACAAATAAAGTGATTGCTCAGCGAGTGATGCAGTTAGTGGCGCAGTCAAGTTTAATGAAACAATATGAAGTCACCACCAGCATTGGATTTACCTTGGCAAACAGCAAAGATTGTGAGAATGAGATTTTTGCCCGCGCCGATAAAGGTTTATACAAGGCCAAAGCATCAGGGCGTAATTGCGCGAAAGCGTATTAATTAAAGGTAAGCCTAGTTCCCCCGCTAGGCCTTACTTTGATATTTATACTAACTTTTTGACTTGACCAATAACTTATAGCCTAATAGTGCTAAGCAAAAACCAAAAAAGAAACCACTAATTAGGTATAACAAAGCAGCCATGCTGGTCAGTGGTACAACAATGACCATTAATAATGGAATACTCACCCCAACAATAAAAAATAGTCCGCCTTTACCTAACCAGTACGCAATTAAAATAATCGCACACACCAAACCACCTGCAACCGAATACGCTAACGTTAATAGCGCCAGCTCAAACATTACCGTGGCAATGCCCGCTACAACGGCTGTAACTATAAGCCCTAACGGCGCTTTATTGACTAGTGATAAACCAACGTGTGGCTGTGACGTTGTCATATTTTTATCTCCCAAAATATACCTTTTTCATCGGCGTGTTCTGCACTTATAAAATGCCCTACGACATAAACCAATTGCTCATTATAAAAAATTAGTGGCACATTAGCACGTAACCATGGCGCTACTTTGGCATCTTTAAACCAATGTTTAATACTGTTGTGACCCGGTTTTTTAAGCGGTTTAATACGCGCCTGTGGGCAATTAAACTGAACAGAAACGTGTTCATCAGACAATGGCTTTCTAACTCCTATACCTGATAATTGTATTAGGGTGCGACCATCTGAAAGTAACTGTTTTTGAGCTGTTAGTGATTGGCTGTCAGGAACGGTTGTTTCACGTACAAAATATAAAAAGTTTTGATGCCGGCGAACTTGCCCTTCGGTTAACTGAATAAGTAGCTGCGCATCAGCTTTTGCTGTTAAACCTTGTGTAAGTATTTGCTGAGTTTGTTGTTGTGATGGCATAAGCGTCGTAAACTGCCCAAGCCAACAACGCAAAACACTTGCTTGGCGCGCAGCGCTAAAATTTGCTAGCTGTAAACAACTTAACCCTTGCTGGGTGTTTTGGCATTGGCTTAAATCTAACTGAGTGTATTCATCAAGTACATCTTGCTGCTGTTGAAGAAGGTTAACACTGCGTGCTGCGCTTTTCTCAAAGCCGCTAAATCGTTCACTTAATAGAGGTACTATTTGCTGACGAATAAAGTTGCGATCAAAGCGCTCATCTGTATTTGAATCATCGGTAATATGCTCAAGCTTAAACTCGGTAGCAAATTGTTCAATACTGTATCGTGTGCTGTTCAGCAGTGGCCGTAAACATTCTCGCCCAGAACTCAAGGTGCGAGTTTGCCGCATAGATGCTAAGCCTTGTAATCCTGAGCCGCGTTTTAGCCGCAGTAAAAACGTTTCTAGTTGATCATTTAAGTGCTGCCCTAGCAAAATAATACTGCCGCTTGGGCTATGCTGATCAAGTGCCTGATACCGAGCATCGCGGGCGAGCTCTTCTAGACTCGTGCGTGATTTATTGGTGATTTTTACCTGAGCCGAGTAAAAAGGAACTTTTACTATTGCACATAGTTTTTCGCAAAAATGCTGCCAATCGTCGCCATACTGACTTAAACCATGATTAACATAAACTGCGCTTAATTGCAGTTGCGGTATTTCAGCTTTTAGCGCATTCATTATATGCAGTAATACCACCGAATCCACACCACCAGAGAGCGCTACCGTAAATGCGGTTTTGTGCTCATCGGTATAAGGCGTAATGGCATTTTTTACTTGTTGGTATAACGATGTAGTTTGCATGAGTAACCATCAACTTAAATTTAGTAGTGCTCCTAGCTCCTAGCTCCTAGCTCCTAGCTCCAAAGCATTCTAAAACAAAAAAGCCGCAATAGCGGCTTTTTTTCATCAATTTGGTTGTTTTGTTTATCTTAACAATAACCAAACGACATTAAACGTTTATAGCGTTGATCAAGCATCTCATCCAGTGACAGAGCTTGTAAATCAGCTAAATCGCGCTTAAGTTGATTTTTCAGGTTACGCGCCATACCTTCGTAGTTACGGTGTGCGCCACCTAATGGCTCTTCAACTAAGCTGTTGATCAAATCAAGCTCTTTAACACGCTCAGCGGTTACACCCATCGCTTCTGCAGCAAGAGGGGCTTTATCAGCGCTCTTCCACAAAATTGATGCACAACCTTCTGGTGAAATCACCGAGTAAGTACTGTACTGCAACATGTTAACGCGATCACCTACACCAATGGCTAGAGCACCACCTGAGCCACCTTCACCAATAACCGTACAAATTGTTGGCACTTTTAATGCTGCCATCACTTTAAGGTTACGTGCGATTGCTTCAGATTGGCCTCGCTCTTCAGCGCCAACACCTGGGTATGCACCTGGGGTGTCGATAAAGGTCATAATTGGCATTTTAAAACGCTCTGCCATTTCCATTAAGCGTAATGCTTTACGGTAACCTTCAGGCTTTGGCATACCAAAGTTACGTTTAATTTTTTCAGCTGTGTCACGGCCTTTTTGTTGGCCAATAACCATCACTGGTTGACCTTCAAAGCGTGCAACACCGCCTAAAATTGCCGGATCATTCGCAAAAGTACGATCGCCAGCAAACTCGTCAAATTCCGTGAAAATACGCTCGATATAATCTCGAGTATAAGGACGCAACGGATGACGGGCTAACTGAGAAACCTGCCAAGCACCTAATTTAGAGAATATTTCCTCTTTCATTTTAGCGCTTTTCTCTTTTAATCGACTGACTTCCTCTTCTAACTCAAGGTCTAAATCGCCAGCGCGGCTTATATTTTGTAACTCTTCAATTTTTGCTTCTAACTCTGCGATTGGAAGCTCAAAATCAAGATAATTGAGGCTCATGCTCTAAACTACCTAATTAGTTAAATTCTAGTTCTACATCTTGCGCCGCCATTAACGATAACTTATGAATTAAGTCATCACTAGGCGTAACACACCATTCTGTCCCGAGGGTTAACTGTGCCAACGCATCTGGACGCTGATAGTAAACCTTAATCGGACAAGTACCAAACTTATAAGGTTCGAGTACTTTTTGTAATTTATCGAAGAAGTTGGCTTCGATTTGCACCATATTTAGCGTCATTTTAATCGCTTTAATACGTTTTTCGCGCGCTTGCGCGATGGTGCATATGTCTCTGGCGGTCATTGTAATACCACCGGAGAAGTTATCAAAGCTGACCTGTCCAGATATTACCAAGATATTGTTGATTTGCAGCATATCTTGGTACATTTCAAACTGTTCTGGGAATAAGCGTACATCAATACGGGCACTCTTGTCATCTAAAGTTACAAGCCCCCAACGATTTCCCTTTTTATTTACTAGTGTACGTGCAGCTATAACAAGGCCTGCAGCGGTTGATTGCACATCACGATTAGTTGGCTGTAAATCCACTAATTTACCACTGGTGTAATATTTCAGCTCTTTACGATACTGATTTATTGGGTGCCCGGTTAAATATAAGCCTAAGGTTTCTTTTTCCCCATCAAGCCATTGGTTATCAGTCAGTGGCGTGGCTTTTATAAATGCTTGCTCGACTTCATCCGGCTCTGTCGCTAATAAACCAAATAAATCAGTTTGCCCTAACGACTCTGCTTTATGATGCTGATCAGCCGCTTTCATCGCGTCTTTTAAGCTTGCCAATAACGTAGCACGCGCTGGTTGCGTTTTCTCGGGACCGAGTTGATCAAGCGCACCGGCGTAAATAAGTTTTTCGGTTACGCGTTTATTGATACGTTTTAAATCTACCCGCGCACAAAAATCGAATAGGTCTTTAAATGGCCCACCGTTACTTCGCGCTTCTAAAATTGCATCTACAGGCGCTTCACCCACGCCTTTGATAGCACCAATACCATAAACAATTTCACCCTTGAGGTTTACTGTAAACTTATAGGCACCAGCATTTACATCAGGCGGTAATAAAGTGAGCTTCATGTTCTCACATTCATCAACCAAGGTGACGATTTTTTCAGTGTTATCCATATCAGCCGACATCACCGCCGCCATAAATTCAGCAGGATAATGGGTTTTCATCCACAGCGTTTGGTACGATACTAACGCATAGGCTGCGGAGTGTGATTTATTGAAACCGTAGCCTGCGAACTTCTCTACCAAGTCGAAGATCTTAATCGCCAGTTCGCCGTCAATGCCGTTATTTCGCGCACCATCTTCAAATGTTGAACGCTGTTTTGCCATCTCTTCTGGCTTTTTCTTACCCATTGCACGACGTAACATATCGGCGCCACCTAAGGTGTAACCTGCCAGTACCTGAGCAATTTGCATTACTTGTTCTTGATACAAGATAATGCCGTAAGTCGGCTCCAAAATAGGCTTTAAGCTTTCGTGTTGATATTGTGCATCTGGATAAGAAATTTCTTCGCGACCAAGTTTTCGGTCGATGAAGTTATCTACCATGCCTGACTGTAATGGCCCGGGACGAAACAAGGCTACCAAGGCGATCATATCTTCAAAGCAATCGGGCTTTAAGCGCCTTACTAAGTCTTTCATACCCCGGGATTCAAGTTGGAATACCGCGGTAGTTTCTGCTCTTAATAGCAGCTCTATACTCTTTTTATCATTCAGTGGAATGGTGTTGATATCTATTGACTCTTTGCCCTCTCGGGTTAAGCGCTCATTAGTCATATCAACTGCCCATTGCAAAATGGTCAGGGTTCGTAGACCTAAGAAGTCAAACTTTACTAATCCGGCGGTCTCTACGTCATTTTTGTCAAACTGAGTAACCGGAAACTTACCTTCATCGTCACAATACAGGGCGGCAAAATCAGTAATTGTAGTCGGTGAAATAACCACACCACCGGCATGTTTACCAGCGTTACGTGTACAGCCTTCAAGGATGCGACACATATCGATTAAGTCTTTTACTTCTGTATCGCCATCGTAAGCTTCTTGCAGGCGTGGCTCAACATCAAACGCTTTTGCCAACGTCATGCCGGGATCGCCTGGGATCAGTTTTGATATACGGTCAACAAATCCGTACGGGTGGCCAAGTACTCGGCCAACATCACGTATTACCGCTTTTGCTGCCATAGTACCAAAAGTAATGATCTGTGATACCGCATCTCGTCCATACAGAGCCGATACGTGATCGATTACTTCATCGCGTCTATCCATACAGAAATCGACGTCGAAATCCGGCATTGATACACGTTCAGGGTTCAAGAAGCGCTCGAAAAGTAAATCAAATTCAAGCGGATCAAGATCGGTAATTTTCAGCGCGTACGCCACTAACGAACCCGCACCTGAACCACGCCCTGGCCCAACTGGAATATTGTTATCTTTACTCCACTGGATGAACTCCATTACGATCAAGAAGTAACCAGGGAAACCCATTTGGTTAATTACATCGAGCTCGATTTGTAAACGCTCGTCGTATTCAACACGTTTTTCTGCTCGGTCCGCTGCATCAGGGAATAAAAACTGTAGGCGCTCTTCAAGACCGTCTCGGGATACTTTCACCAAGAAGTCTTCAATTTTTAATGAGCCGGTTGGGTAATCTGGTAAGAAATACGTACCAAGCTGCACCGTCACATTACAGCGTTTGGCGATTTCCACACTGTTTTGCAGCGCTTCAGGGATATCACTAAACAGCTCAGCCATTTGTGCTGGGGTTTTTAAGTACTGCTCTTCAGAGAAGCGCTTTGGTCGGCGTTTATCATCAAGCGTATAGCCGTCAAATATTGCTACGCGTATTTCGTGGGCCTCGAAGTTTTCAGGCTTCAAAAATACCACTTCGTTGGTAGCCACTACTGGCAACTGCTCAACGGTTGCAAGCTCAACCGCTAAGTGTAAATAATCTTCTTCTTGTGTACGCTTAGTACGTATCAACTCAATATAGTAGTTATCACTAAAATGCTGTTTATAAAAACTAACCACCGACTCAACTGTGGCTGGGTTGCCTTTTAATAGCGCTTTACCTAAATCGCCATCTTTGGCACCAGAGAGTAAAATAAGCCCTTCTTTGTGCTCAACTAACCAATCTCGTTCAATAACAGGGCGATGAAATAAATGCCCACGTTGATACGCTTTAGAGATTAAAAGGGTAAGATTTTTATAACCGACATTATCTTTAGCTAAAATAACTAACCGACAAGGCCCTTCTGGAAACTCTGGGCTGTGTAACCAAAAATCAGCACCAACAATTGGTTTAATACCCGCATTATGAGCGGTGTCATAAAAGCGCACTAAACCACATAAGTTCATTTGGTCGGTAATGGCCAATGCCGGTAATTGTAATTCCTGCGCTTTGGCGACAATCGGTTTAGTTTTCGCTAAACCATCGACCATTGAAAAGTCTGAATGTACCCGTAAATGCACAAAATCTGGAGCTGCCATTACTTCTCCAGCATCGCCAGTACACGTTGTACTGGTTTAAAGCTTTTACGATGTTCACTAATGGCGCCGTGCTGCTCAAGAGCAGCAAAATGTGCCTTGGTTGGGTAGCCTTTATGACCTGCAAAACCATATTCTGGATAGCGTTTATCAAGCTCAATCATTTCATCATCACGGGCAACTTTAGCAATAATGGATGCTGCTGAGATCTCTGCCACTAGACTGTCGCCTTTTATTACGGCTTGTGCCGGCATACTGAGCGCAGGTAGGCGATTGCCATCGACAAATACAAACTCAGGGGTGGTACTTAAGCCTTCAACCGCACGAGTCATTGCCAGCATAGTGGCATGGAGAATATTTAACTCGTCGATTTCTGTGGGGCTACATCGGCCAATGGACCAACACAGCGCTTTTTCTTTGATCTCAATTGCCAGTGCTTGGCGTTTTTTATCGGTTAACTTTTTTGAATCCGCAAGACCAGCTATCGGTTTAGCTGGATCGAGGATCACCGCAGCGGTCACTACATCGCCAACTAATGGCCCACGGCCGACTTCGTCAACGCCAGCGATAAAGCTGAGGTTAGGTCGTTCAATTTGCATCTATAATCTCCGCAACAGCAGTGGCTGCTTGCTCACTAGCATTTAAGCGTATTTGCTGGTGAATGGCTAAAAAACGCGCTTTCAACTCGCGATTATCACTATTTAGCATTGGTTCAAGGGCGTTCGTTAGGTTTTCAACGCTGCAATCATGCTGCATAAATTCAGGCACTAGCTCTTCGTCAGCTAATAAGTTTGGTAACGAAAAGTATTTAATATTAAAAGTGAATAAACTTTTAAAAATCCAATAACTTAGGGCTTTTATTTTATAGCCAACCACCATAGGTTTTTTATAAAGCATCCCTTCCAGGGTCGCGGTACCTGATGCAATTAAAATCACATCTGCCGCTTGCATAGCAAGGTTCGATTGTCCATCCAACAACTGAATATTTAGTTGTGGCGCTGTAGCTGCCAAAATAGCACTAAATTGTGCTTTGCGTTGCTCATTTACTAATGGCACCACTATTTTTAAATCAGGATTTTTAGCTTGTAGCCCGGCCGCTGTTTTAAGGTAAGTTTCACTAAGCAACCCTACTTCTGAGCCTCGACTACCTGGCAATAATGCCAGTACTTTATCATCAAGGCTTAAACCTAATTGTTGACGCGCTGCGCTGTCGTCATGCTCAAGGGCAATATCATCAGCCAGTGTATGGCCAACAAAAGTACATGGCACATTATGTTTATCGTAAAATGCTTTTTCAAACGGTAATAAAGCCAGCACCATATTGGTTGCAGCGCTGATTTTGTGAATACGTTTTTCTCGCCATGCCCACACTGATGGACTTACATATTGAATCGTTTTAATACCAGCATCTTTTAACGGCTTTTCAACCCGTAAATTAAAGTCAGGTGCATCAATACCTATATAAACGTCTGGCGGGTTATCAATAAAGTGTTGGACTAGTTGCTTGCGAATTTTTAATAACCGCGGTAATCGGCCTAGCACTTCCACTAAGCCCATTACAGCTAACTCTTCCATATCAAATAAGCTACTACAGCCTTGCGCCTGCATTTTCGGCCCTGCAATACCTTCAAAAATGGCATCAGGGTAGCGCTGTTTCAATGCTTTAATTAGGCCTTCACCTAAAATATCACCAGAGAGCTCTCCAACTACAATCGCTATACGTAGTGGCTGTTTATCTTTATTCATGGCTGTTTTTTATTCACAAGTCAACAAGACGGTCATAGGCAGTAGTCTAGCTTGTTTTACTGCGCGATTAAATGACACACCCTGAATAAATTAGAGAAACCTTCAGCAACGTACCTTTACTGATACAATCAGAACTATTTGCCTGTTTTTCAAACATATATTGGTAAATAGTTAAGCTCTGTGTTTCACTAACTAAAGCCGATTAAAAAGCGTCGCATTAATCATAATGGGGTAATATTTATCCATGTTGTGATTGACAATAATTAACCAAAAGAGAATAATGCATAAAGTTTCAATAATTACTGAAACTTAATTAACTAACTTTTGCTTACTTTATTTGTTTTGTGACTCGCCCGCACATACAAGGAGCTATAAAAAATGATAGATGAAACCTTTGTGGATCTATCGCGATTACAGTTTGCTGTCACCGCCCTGTTTCACTTTTTATTTGTACCACTGACTCTAGGTATGACCTGGATTTTAGTGATCATGGAGTCGGTTTATGTAATGACCGGCCGAGAAATCTACCGTGATATGACCAAGTTTTGGGGTAAACTATTTGGCATTAACTTCGCCATTGGTGTAGCCACAGGCCTTACCATGGAGTTTGAATTTGGTACTAACTGGTCTTATTACTCTCATTATGTGGGCGATGTATTTGGCGCTCCCCTTGCTATAGAAGGGTTAATGGCATTCTTTTTAGAATCGACCTTTGTGGGTATGTTCTTTTTAGGCTGGGAGCGGCTCAGTAAACGCCAGCATTTAGGTGCAACCTTTTTAATGGCTATTGGTACTAATATGTCTGCGCTGTGGATATTAGTCGCTAATGGTTGGATGCAAAATCCTGTCGGTGCTGAATTTAACTATCAAACTATGCGCATGGAAATGACGAGTTTTGCCGAGCTTGTGTTTAACCCTGTCGCACAAGTTAAGTTTATTCATACTGTGTCTGCGGGCTATGTTGCCGCATCCATGTTCGTATTGGGGATCAGTAGTTGGTATATCCTTAAGGGCCGTGATCTCGCTTTTGCAAAACGCTCTTTTTCAGTCGCTAGCGGCTTTGGTTTAGCCTCAGTATTGTGTGTTATTTTACTTGGCGATGAATCAGGCTATGAAGTCGGTGAAGTACAAAAAGTAAAACTGGCAACCATTGAAGCTGAATGGCACACCGAGGAAGCACCCGCTGCGTTTACGTTAGTTGGGATCCCTGATTCCGATAAACAAGTGACCCATGCTGCCGTTAAAATCCCGTATGCACTAGGCTTAATAGCGACCCGCTCGCTAGATGAGCAAGTCATCGGCATTAATGATTTAGAAAAACAACACGAAGTGCGTATTCGTAACGGTATGATCGCTTATAAATACCTTGAAAAACTGCGCAGTGGTGATGACTCAGCTGAGAATATTGCTAAGTTTGACACCCTCAAAGCTGATTTAGGCTACGGCTTATTGTTAAAGCGTTATACACCAAATGTAGTGGATGCAACTGAAGCACAAATTCAGCAAGCCGTTAAAGATTCGTTCCCTCAAGTAGGCCCGATGTTTTGGTCATTTAGGATCATGGTTGGCTGTGGTGTGATTATGCTGGGCGTATTTGTATTGTCTTTTTATTACAATGCACATCGTGTGATTGAACAAAAACGTTGGTTATTGTGGGCTGCGGTGTGGAGTATCCCTCTACCTTGGATAGCAATTGAATTTGGCTGGATAGTTGCAGAGTATGGCCGTCAGCCGTGGGCAATCTCTGAAATACTGCCAACCTTTTTAGCGACCTCGTCACTGACTGTCAATGATATTTTAATAAGCTTAACCGGCTTTATCGTATTCTACACCGGCCTTGCTATTGTCGAGGGCTGGCTGATGCTGCGATTTGTAAAAATAGGACCAAGTTCATTGCACACTGGTAAATATCACTTTGAACATTTAGATGACCATACTAATGGCGACCAAATAACTGACGAGCAAGGAGCAAAATCATGATTTTCGATTATGAAACGTTAAAGTTACTTTGGTGGGTTATCATCGGCGTATTGTTAATTGGTTTTGCAATCACCGATGGTATGGACATGGGCGTGGCTATGCTTATCAAGTTAGTTGGTAAAACCGACAGTGAACGCCGTGTGGTGATCAATACGGTAGGTCCACACTGGGATGGTAACCAAGTATGGTTTATCACCGCAGGTGGTGCCTTATTTGCAGCGTGGCCGATGGTTTATGCGGCTGCATTTTCGGGCTTTTACTTTGCTATGATGTTGGTATTGTTTGCCTTATTTTTTAGACCTTTGGGTTTTGACTATCGCAGCAAAATTGACTCTCCACGCTGGCGTAACAATTGGGATTGGGGCTTATTTGCTGGCAGTGCCATTCCTGCTCTGGTATTTGGCGTGGCCTTTGGCAATCTGTTTTTAGGTGTGCCATTTAGTATTGATGAATACCTTAGAACCAGCTACCAAGGATCTTTCTTTGCATTATTAAATCCATTTGCCTTATTAGCCGGCTTGATCAGCGTAACTATGTTACTTGCCCATGGCGGTATGTGGTTACAGCTGCGTACAGACAGTGATGTTGCTCGTCGCTCAGCGCAATATGGTCGTTATGCACTGTTAGCATTCATCGTGTTATTTGCTGTTGCAGGTATTTGGATTGCTAATCTTGATGGTTACCAAATAATCTCGATGGGTGATACGCAAGGCTTTGCAAACCCACTAGATAAAACAGTAACCACCTCTGCAGGTGCTTGGTTAAACAATTATCAACAAATGCCTTTAACTATGCTGTTCCCTGCGGTCGCTTTTTTAATGGCTGCATTAGCGTGGATATGTTCAAAAATTAATAGACCGGGGCTGGCATTAATAGCAACAAGCTTAATGCTTGGCGGTGTGATCATGACGGCTGGAATGTCTTTATTCCCATTTATTATGCCATCAAGTAATCACCCTGATATTAGTTTAACAATATGGGATGCGGTTTCTAGCCATAGAACATTGAATGTAATGTTTATTGCAGTAAGTATTTTTGTGCCACTTATTTTACTTTACACCACATGGTGTTATGTGAAAATGTGGCGCAAAGTAACCGTAGAAGAAATTGAAAATAACAGCCATGGCAGTTACTAAGGAGATTTGATCTATGTGGTATTTTGCTTGGATACTCGGTGTTTTATTAGCCTGTACGTTAGGTGTGATCAACGTTATGTGGTACGAATTTGGCCAGAACAAAGACAGTATCGCTGACGACGAACAAGAATTACACGATAGGCTTAATCGCCAAAATGACGACTAACCCCCGACCAAATCGCGCGCAGCAAACTACGCTGCGCGCGTTTTTAAAAACGCATTCCAATCACGCTGGCAGTCTTTTAAAAATCAGTATTGCGCTAGGAACATTTAACGCATTATTGATGATTGCCAGTGCTTATTTAGTGGCACGATCAATTCATTTAGTGATGTTTGAACACGCCAATTTAGCCACTATTACCCCTTTACTTTGGCCATTAGCAGCATTGATTTTAGGGCGCGGAATATTGCTTGGATTTTCGCAGCGCATAAGTGCCCAAGCCGCACTTAAAATTAAAACTGCTATGCGCCATACTTTACTCGAGAAACTCACCTTACTTGGGCCAAGTTATATTGAACAACAAGGTCATGGCGCGACTTTAAACACCCTACATAATGGTGTTGAAGCACTGCACGATTATTATGCTAATTATTTACCGAGCGTGGCTTACAGTGCGCTTATTCCTTTGGCTATCCTGATGGTGATTTTTCCTACCGATTGGAAAGCTGGGTTGATTTTTTTATTCACCGCCCCTCTAATTCCGTTTTTTATGATTTTGGTTGGCCACAAAGCAGAACAACTGAATCAACAACGTTGGCAACAACTAGCTGTGTTAGGTAATTACTTTTTTGACCGCTTACAAGGCTTAACCCAACTAAAGTTATTTAATGCGACTACGCGCGAACTAAAGCAAATTGCCAAAATTTCCGATGACTTTCGCCATGCGACTTTAAACGTATTAAAAATCGCATTTTTATCATCTTTCGCACTCGAATTTTTAGCGACCATTAGTGTCGCGTTAGTAGCGGTGATAATCGGTTTTCGGTTGTTTTTTGGTACCTTAGATTTTTCGACCGGCTTTGTTGTACTGTTACTTGCTCCGGAGTTTTATTTACCGCTGCGCCAACTCGGCAGCCATTACCATGCCCGATTAGAAGGGATTAGTGCCGCCGCTGATATGCTAAAAATATTGAATGAGCCACTCCCTGCTAAGGATCTTGAGAACATACAACCAAATACTCAAAATAGCTTAAACTTACCAAGTATCGAACAACTCAATATTGATAATTTAAATTTTCATTACCCACAAAGTAATGAAGGCGTTAACAATATAAACCTAACATTTGCAGGCACAGGCCTGTATGCCATCGTTGGTCAAAGTGGTGCTGGTAAAAGCACCTTACTCGATTGTTTATTAGGGTTTCATCCTCAGGTGATCGGTGCTGTTACGGTAAATCAACAACAATTAGCCGCATCACACATTAAGCAATGGCAGCAACATATTGCCTGGATCCCACAACAACCTACTTTATTGTTTAACAGTATCAAAGCTAACTTACTATTGGCCAAACCGGATGCCACACTCACGCAGCTAGAAACTGCAGCAGAGCAAGCTGGTGCACTTGAGTTTATCAATCAATTACCAGAGGGCTTTGACACTCAAATTGGTGAACAAGGCGAAGGACTCTCAGGCGGGCAAAAGCAGCGGATCGCTTTAGCTCGGGCATTTTTAAAACAAGCGCCAATTTTGATCCTTGATGAGCCAACCGCACACCTCGATAGCCAAACTGAGCAACAGGTGCAAGCGGCTATCAATCATTATGCACAGCAACATCTCGTTGTGGTGATAGCCCATCGCTTAAATACCATTGCACAAGCTAAACAAGTTATTGTAATGAAAGATGGTGCTGTTATTGAGCAAGGTAGCTTTAAAACCCTCATCGATAACCAAGGCGCGCTGTTTGATTTAGTGCATGCAAGGAGTAAACAGCATGACTAATTTTTTACGTTTATTAAAACTGTGTAGACCGCACCTAGGTGCAATGCTGTTAGGGGCATTTTTAGCAACCTTAACAGGACTGGCAAACGTTGGCTTATTGGCTATTTCTGGTTGGTTTTTAGCCGCCATGGCTGCAGCTGGCTTGGCTGGCACGCAAATGAATTACTTCACACCAGCCGGCACAATTAGATTTTTGGCAATCGTAAGAACCGCCTCTCGTTACGGCGAGCGATTGGTAACCCACAACGCCACCTTTTTATTATTAAGTGAAATTCGTGTCAGTGTTTTTAACACGCTAAGCCAGCTAAGCAATGTTGATTTAGCCATGAGCCGCAGCGCCGATCTATTTAACCGCATGCAAAATGACGTTGAAGCGCTCGATAAATTTTACTTAAACGTATTATTACCGATGATTGTTGCGCTAATCAGCGTGCCAATTGTGGTTGCAATTATGGCAGCCTACAACAGTAATGTAGCGTTACTATGCTTTACTGCACTCTTAATAGTAGGCGTTGCCCTGCCGATCATACTGAGTAAACAACTTCAGCAAACTGCCGACCTCGAAACTCACTATTCGGCGACTTTACGTGCTGAATTATCAGATACCCTAAGTGGCTTACGAGAGTTGGCTATCTATCAAGCCACCGAGCAACAAATTGAGCAATGTCGGGCAGCCAGTGAACGCTATAATCGGCAACTATTTGTTCGCCATAGCGCCGAAGCACATAGTAATGGCATATCACTATTAATAGTACAACTGAGTATGCTCGGTGCCATTGTGATAATTGCACCGCTAGTTTACAGCGGAGCTATGGCCAATGTTGAACTGGCAATGCTTAGTTTATTTGTGCTTGCTAGTTTTGAAACGGTGCTAACGCTACCAAATGCGTTTATTCAATTGCCCGTAGCGCTAAGCGCTGCAAAGCGTATTTTTGATTTAGAAGATAAACTGCGCCCTGAAACTACAAGCGTTCAGGAGTCGTTATCAGTGCAACCTTTAGGGCTTGAATTTAAAGATCTTAGTTATTGTTACCACAGTGATACTTTTGCGCTTAACAACTTAAGTTTTGCGATTGAGCCACTGCAAAAAGTCGCGATTGTGGGGCAAAGCGGCAGTGGGAAAAGTACGCTGGTTAATTTACTCAGTGGTTTATGGCCACAGCAAAATGGTGAAATAAACCTGAACTCAGCAGACAAAACCATAGCAATTAACACGATCAGTCAACAAAATCGCTGCGAACTGATTAACATAGTCGCACAACAACATCATATTTTTGATGGCACCATTGCTGAAAACTTACGCTATGCGGCGCCCTCAGCAACTAAACAACAAATGCGCACAGCCTGTCAACAAGCACAGTTAGGTGATTGGCTTAGCGAGTTAAAACTAGGATTAGACACCCGCTTAGGCACAGGTGGCAGAAGTTTGTCGCGTGGGCAATCGCGGCGTTTAGCGTTAGCGCAAGCCTTACTCAGAGCACCGGCTATTTTAGTGCTTGATGAGCCAACCGAAGGCCTCGACAATCAATCGAAGCATCAAGTTATGGATGCGATATTAACCAGCATGGGGCACTGTACTGTGATCAGCATAACTCACGACCCTGCCTTACTTGCCAATATGGATAACGTAATTTGGTTAGAGCAAGGGCAAATAAAAGCGATTGCAACGCATCAGCAACTATTAGCAGAGCAACCTGATTACATGAACTTGATCACACGCTTTTAGTCAATTACTTCAACGGTTACGTTAATAACGCCCGAGCTTGGCTCTGCGAGTTGCTCATACGCATGCTTTGTTAAATCGATGATACGGCCGGGAATAAAAGGACCGCGATCATTCACTCTAACGACCACTGAACGGTTATTTGCTGTGTTTGTGACTTTAACTTTGCTGTTAAAAGGGAGCTGTTTGTGCGCCGCAGTCATGGCTTGTTGGTCAAACTTTTCACCACTAGCGGTCAGCCGACCATGATATTTATCGGCATAAAAGCTAGCATTTCCCTGCTCACGAATACCTGTGCTTGTTGCTGAATAGTTTGTCTGCGAGCTACTACAGCCAGCTAAAATAGCCAGTGATAAGCTAATTAAAAGTGCTTTAATCAAAATTCAACGCTCCCTTAGAATGCATGAAGGTAGCAGGTATCAACTGAGCTGCAACTGAATTAAAGTAAATACAAAACAGTGAATACAAAAAAGCCACCAAGTTAACTTAATAACTGGTGGCTTTTATACACTGCATAAACGAATTAACGAATAATACCGCGTTCAGAATTTTTCACAAAATCAACCATTAACTGTACTGCTGGGTACTTAGCGGCATCATCAGCAAGCGCTGCAATTGCCTCTTCAACACCTAAACTCTTGCGGTATAGTGTTTTATAAGCACGACGTGTTGCCATTACTTCATCGCTTTCAAAGCCACGGCGCTTCATGCCTTCAGTATTAATTGCAACAGGACCTGCTGGCGTACCTATAGTTGTTACAAACGGCGGCACATCTTTGTTCACGCCAGAGTACATACCAACAAAGGCATGTGCCCCCACTTTACAAAACTGATGAATACCTGAATTGCCCGCTAAGATAACCCAGTCACCAATATGTACATGGCCTGCAACAGATGCATTATTAGCAAAAATAACGTTATCGCCAATCACCGCATCATGGGCTACGTGAGTGTAAGCCATAAATAAGTTATTGCTGCCAATCTTAGTCACACCTTGGTCTTGAATTGTACCTCGGTGGATGGTAGCGCATTCACGAATAACATTGTTATCGCCAATGATAAGTGTGGTTGGCTCATTATTATATTTTTTGTCTTGGCAGGCTTCACCTACAGACGCAAATTGAAATATATGATTGCCTGAACCTATTGTTGACGGACCTTTGACCACAACATGAGATTCGATAATGCAATTGTCACCAATAACCACATCGTTGCCAATGTAGCTATACGGGCCAACCGATACATTATTACCTAACTTTGCACCTGGTTCGATTATCGCTGTAGGATGGATCACAATTAAAGCTCTCTTCTCGCACACATGATTTCGGCACTACATACTATTTTGCCATCAACTTTTGCTTCTGCTGCAAACTTCCAAATATTACGACGCTCTTTTAAAAATTGAACGTGTAAATGCATGGTGTCACCAGGCGTTACAGGTTGTTTAAAGCGCGCATTATCTATCGCTGCAAATAAATATAGTTCATTTTCACTGCGATTCTCGACAGTTTTAAACCCCAATAAACCGGTTGCCTGTGCCATGGCTTCTAAAATTAATACACCAGGAAAAATTGGCTGGTTAGGGAAATGGCCGGTAAAAATCGGTTCATTAAAAGTTACGTTCTTAATTGCATGTAATGATTCACCTGGGGTGTAATCAAGTACACGGTCAACTAGTAGCATCGGGTAACGATGCGGAAGTAAGCTTAAAATTTCTTGTATATCAAGGCTATTTAATTCGTTTGCCAAAATAGCATCCTTATTAATTATCAACGTTTAATGACTTAGTCAGAGTCTCTAGCGCTTTAAGGCGAACTTTCATCTCTGGCAAATTACGGAAATGGGCAATGTTTCGGCGCCACTCTTTATTTGAAGAGTGTGGAAGTCCTGAGGAATAAATACCAGGTTTCGTAATCGCTTTAGTCACCATGCTCATACCCGTAAGTATAACACCATCACAGATATCTATGTGACCATTTATGCCGACAAGCCCGGCAATCTGGCAATTTTTACCAATAGTTGTACTACCTGCTATCACGGTACAGCCAGCAATTGCTGTGCCTGAACCAATTTCAACATTATGGGCAATTTGACATTGGTTATCAATAATCACATTGCTGTGAATAATCGTGTCATCAATTGCACCACGGTCAACCGTAGCACCAGCGCCAATTTCAACCTTGTCACCTATAATAACGCGACCAAGCTGAGGAATTTTTATCCATTGGCCTTTATCATTTGCATAACCAAAGCCATCACTGCCGATTACGCTACTTGATTGAAATAAGCAATCACTACCAATTTCTACATCGTGATAAACACTGACATTTGCCCACAGTTTTGTGCCATTGCCAATTTTTGTGTTTTCACCAATAAAGCAATTAGCGCCTATTTGCGCGTTATCACCAATTACCGCTCCGGCTTCAATCACCGCATTAGCTGCAATAGCGGCTGTGCTTGCAACTGTAGCATCAGGATGGACCACCGCACTTGGGTGAATACCTGGTGACGCTGAGCGTGGCGTTGTATCGAGTAACTGGGCTAATTTCGCGTAGCAAACATAGGGGTTAACCACTATGAGCTTATTACCTTGATAATACTCTGCGTCTGCGGCAGATAGGATCACTGCCCCCGCCTTAGTATCACTAAGTTGTGAGCGATATTTCTTATTCGCTAAAAATGCAATATGCCCAGACTGGGCATTTGCAAG
The DNA here is from genome assembly GCF_014164315.1 of Pseudoalteromonas sp. SG44-1. Classification (NCBI taxonomy): domain Bacteria; kingdom Pseudomonadati; phylum Pseudomonadota; class Gammaproteobacteria; order Alteromonadales; family Pseudoalteromonadaceae; genus Pseudoalteromonas; species Pseudoalteromonas sp. SG44-1. The sequence continues at coordinate 12,945 of NZ_JACJEW010000040.1, read as the reverse complement.
TGTAGCAATTTTTGAGATTTCCCAAGCGCCATCACCGTCAAGCGTGGCGCCTAGAAGTTCCGCAATCTGCGAAAGCGTATAATTATGCATATATCAGTTCTATTGCTTACTTACTTTATCAACAACTTTACTTGATAAATCAACGACCGTTTTAGGGTTAAAGTAGATAGTAGTATCTTTAACTTTAACTTCATCGTACTTACCATCTTTAGCAATATCTTCGATTGCTTTGATAATAATACCTTGAACTTTAGCTAGTTCTTGGTTTTGACGAGTTTTAATTTCTTGCTCTAAAGGACGACCTTTTTCAGCAAGATTTTTTTGCATGCCTTCCACTTTTTCACGCAACGCATCTTTTTGCGCTTGGCTCATTGTAGTGCTTTCACGCTTGAATTTTTCTGCTTCAAAGCGGATATCGCCCTGTAGCTTTTCAAGTTCTTGACGACGCTCAGCAAATTCAGCTTGCAGTGTTTGCTCAACTTTTGCCATTTGTGGGATTTGCTTATAGATTTCTTGCATATCTACAATACCAACTTTATGTGCAAAAGCACTTGCAGAAGTACCCATCATAAGTGTTGCTAAAATGGCAATTGCCGATGATTTAAATGATTTTTTCACAAAAAACTCCTTTAGAATGTATTACTAATGTTAAAGCTGATGGTCTTCGTATCGTCATCTTCTTCTTGTTGCAATGGATACGCAAAACTAATCAACATTGGACCCATAGGTGAGATCCACTGTAATGATAAACCGGTTGATACCCTAAAGCGCAGCGGATCTGAATAATCCTCAAGCTTAGCGCGTTCATTCGGCCCTAAATTTTTATAACGGTCAACGTTAAATTCAGTATCCCATACGTTTGCAGCATCAACAAAGAAACTAGTACGTACAGAACTGGTATTATCTTCATCCAAAAATGGGGTTGGCACAATTAACTCCATGCCTGCAACCGCTTTGGCATTACCACCAATACGTCCTCCCGGTGTTAACACATCAAACTCTGGCGAGCCGCCTATATTGCCAGTTAGACTACCATCTGCCAATGAATTGCCTGGAATTACTTGTGGTGTACGCGATATTGCACGCGGCAAAATAGTATTACGGTCAAAACCACGTAATTCCATTTCGGTTATACGGAAATATTCTTGGAATGGTAATGTTTGATCGTAACCATTGGTTGTGCCATAACCGTTACCATAGCCAAATGCAGCACGCGTTGAGAATACCCAACGGTGGTTATTAGTAAGTGGCCAATAAAAACGCGAGTCGTAATTTACCTTAAAGTAAGTTAAATCAGAGTTTGGCGTAGTACCGGTTAAGTTTAATGTTTGACGCGAACCTGCCGTTGGGAATAAACCACGGTTTACTGTCACACGAGACCAACCAACGCTGAGTTCGTACTTAGTAAAATCAAATCCTTTATCCGGGTTATTCACGTCTAGGAAGGTCTCGCGCATAACAAGCGTTTGCTCATATTCAGCAATCTCAGATAACTCTTCTTGGATCCAACGTACACCAAAGTTGATACGGTTTACCGCATCAATTGGGAAGCCTATATTTGTACCAATGCCGTAGCTTTTTGATTTGTAATCGATGAGGCTAAACTTACTTGCATCGTAATTACTGTAGAAAATACTACTGCCTTGCGACACACCATCTGGGGTGAAGTAAGGGTCGGTATACGATAAACTAACACGTTCTGAACCACGCGAAGTATTGATGTTAAAGCCAATCTGGTTACCCGTACCTAAGAAGTTAGATTCAGTCACACCGATATTAAATTGCAGACCTAAGTAAGAACCATAAGCAAGACCTGCGTTAAAGCTACCAGCTGATTGCTCTTTAACGGTAAAATCGACATCAACTTGGTCATCTATACCAGGGACTGGCACAACATTAAAATCAACACTTTCCATGTAAGGAAGACGTTGAATTTGTAGCTTTGAACGCTCAAGGTTCTGATTCGATAACCATGCGCCTTCCAGCTGGGTCATTTCACGACGTAATACTTCATCTGCGGTATTTTGGTTACCACCAACAATAATACGACGCACATAAACACGCTGACCAGGATTAACTGAGAGTGTTAACTGAACTTCTTTGGTTTCGTCATCAATTTCAGGAATGGTGCGAACTTCCGCATTCGCATAACCGAAACGCGCTAAATAACTTTTGATAAATTCTTCAGATGAGGTAACCACTGAGCCATTATAAAGTTCACCGGCACGCAGTGGAATAACACTTTTGATCAGTTCTTCACGGCCAAGTAGATCACCAATGAAGTCAAAGCCTTTCACTTTGTATTTAACGCCTTCGGTGATGTTAGCTGTTACATACACAGATTCACGTTCAGGACTTACTGATACTTGTGTTGAGTCAATATTAAAACGTAAGTAACCACGGTCTAAATAATAACTACGAATTTTCTCGAGATCGCCTTCAATGGTTTGTTTCTGGTAGCGATCGCTGCCCATAAACTGCCACCAAGGTAAATCTTGTTGTGACTCAGCAAGTGCTAACAAGTCTTCATCACTAAACAATTCGTTACCAACTAAGTTGATCTGACGGATAGATGCGGCATCACCTTCATCAAACTTAAGTTTTAGCTTAACGCGGTTACGCGGTAACTTAGTGATACTGACATCAATTTTAGCGTTGTATTTACCAATACTGTGGAAAAACTCTATTAAGCCTTTCTCGATGTTATCAACCACAGTTTTATCCAGTGGTTCACCTTGGCGAATATCTTGCTGATCAAGCGACTGATTAAGCTGCTCGTCTTTAATGTCTTTATTACCTTCAAACTCAATAACACTAATTGTTGGGCGCTCTGTTACTCTAAAAATAACATTATTGCCATCACGTAGTGCCTTGATATTGTCGAAGTGACCTGAGTTATACAAAGACTTAATCGTTTTTGAAATTGTATAGTCATCAACACTATCACCCACGTTAATAGGAATATGTGTTAATGCTGCTCCCAACGCTACGCGCTGCAAACCTTCAACTTTTAAATCGTCAACAATAAAGGAGTTTTGGCCTAGGGCTGCAAAGCTAGCACCTAATAAACTTGTTACTGCCAAATGTTTTTTTATAGCCATTTTATTATCTTTATCCTTTACAACGGTATTACCGCTCAACACCTTAAAATTATACTTTAGCGGTGTTTTACAATCGTGTTTTAATTCGAGACTGTCGCAATTGCTTACAATCGCGATACATCATTGAACAAAGCGAAACATGTAAGAAAAATGAGTAGCAAGGCACCCACTTTAAAACCAAATTCTTGTGTCTTTTCAGAGACCGGCTTTTTACGAAAAAGTTCAATTATGTAATACATTAAGTGCCCACCATCAAGCACTGGTAAGGGCAATAAATTAAATACGCCCAAGTTTACACTTATCAATGCTAAGAAGCCTAAAAACGCCACTAAGCCATAGCTTACGCTAGTTCCCGCCCCTACAGCAATACCAACTGGACCACTTAAATTCTTCACTGATACTTGACCAGTAATTAAGTTACCAATCATATCAAAACTTAGGCTGATCAAGCGCCATGTTTCAGTTACGCCCAGCACCATACTATCGAGTGGGCCATAATGTCTAGTTTCAATGTAACCATCTGGCCATTTTTCAACCACCGGTGCTACACCTAAAAAGCCTTGTAGCAAGCCATCACTATTACGTTGTCCTTTCGGGGTAACATTTAGCAGTTCTATACTATCTTGTCTTTTTACACTAAATTGTAATGATTTGTTAGCGGATTGCTGAATAACATTAACTAACTGCGTCCAACTGGTTATTGTTTCACCATTTACGGCGATAATTTCATCGCCTGCTTGTAAATTAGCGTCTGCTGCAGCAGAGTTTGGCGAAATTGTAGCAACGGTTAAAGTAGCCTGCGGACGAAACGGCACAATACCTAATGAAGCTAATGGTGGCACATCTTGTTGATCAAGTTTCCAACCATCAATATCAAGCATTTTAACCTGTTCTTGAAATTGCTCGTCACGCACGGTAACAGCAACACTTTTATCACCTAGGCTGGCCATTAATGCAAACGTAGCATCTTGCCAAGTCGCAATATTAGCATCGCCAATTTTTACAATTTGTTGACTAGGCATAATACCGGCCTGCTCAGCGCGGCTACCCTCATTTACTGAGCCTACCACCGGCTTCACCGATTGAACCCCAACCATGTACATCGCAGCTAAAGCAAAGATAGCAAATATAAAGTTAGCCAGCGGCCCTGCCGCTACAATCGCGATACGCGCTTGTACTGACTTGGCATTAAATGATAAGTGGCGTTGGTCAGCGGGCACCTCATCAACACGTTCATCAAGCATTTTCACGTAGCCGCCTAAAGGAATTGCTGCAATAACATATTCAGTGTCGTGTTTATCGTGCCATTTTATTAGCGGTTTACCAAAGCCAATAGAAAACCTTAACACCTTCACACCCGCTTTGCGGGCAACCCAAAAATGGCCATATTCATGCACTGTTACTAAAATTCCCAGCGCTAGAATAAAAGAACCTAAATTCCACAGAAAATCGAACATATTAGCGTACTACCTTTGCAATGAGTTGCGTCGCTTGAAGTCGAGCTAAACGGTCACATTCAAGAATTTCATCGAGCGTGTGTACGTTTACATCAACCGTTGTGTCTAATGTTTGTGCATTAATGCGGTATATATCAGTAAAGCCTATCTGCCCTTGTAAAAATGCCTGCACAGCAATTTCATTGGCAGCATTAACTGTCGTTGTAGCACCTTGTCCAGCATTACACGCAGCAATAGCTAATTGTAAATTGGGATAGCGGGCAAAATCTGGTTTCGTAAAAGTAAAATCAGCAAGCTGTGAAAAATCCAGTGGTGTTACTCCAGCATCAATACGCTGTGGGTATGCTAAAGCATGAGCAATCGGTGTACGCATATCTGGATTCCCCATTTGCGCTAGCACCGAGCCATCTTGGTATTGCACCATTGAATGAATAATACTTTGCGGGTGAATGACCACTTCAATATCGTTTGCCTGGCAGTTAAATAGCCATTTAGCCTCAATAAACTCAAGGCCTTTATTCATCATAGTGGCTGAATCAACAGATATCTTTTGTCCCATCGACCAATTTGGATGCGCCACAGCTTGTGCCACAGTAACGTCTTTTAAAGAGGCAATATCACACGTTAAAAAAGGCCCACCAGAACCGGTAAGTAAAATTTTACTTACCCCATGTTCATGTAACTGTGCATTAGTTTTAGAGCCTTGCAGTGCACTTGGCAGGCACTGGAATATGGCATTATGTTCACTGTCAATCGGTAGTAAAGTGGCTTTATGTTGTTTTACTTTATCAATAAACAACTGACCTGACATGACTAAAGATTCTTTATTCGCCAGTAATACTTTTTTACCTGCTTCTACCGCACTGAGTGTAGGTATGAGCCCCGCTGCACCAACAATCGCCGACATTACCGCGTCAACGTCTGGGTGAGCGGCCAGTTCACTCATGGCGGCAATGCCACTGCGGATCACTGTTTTGCAGCCACTGCCCGATAAGTGTTGGCTTAACTTAGCTGCAGCGCTGTCATCTGCCATCACTGCAAAGCGTGGTTGATGAGCAATACACAATTGCGCCATCAATTCACTATTATTACCTGCCGCAAGTGCAAATACAGCAAACTGTTCTTGATTACGCGCAACAACATCTAAGGTACTTAAACCAATGGAACCTGTCGCGCCGAGAATGACGAGTTGTTGTCTACAACTCATAAACTAAGTGTCCATGCATAGCACAACACAAAAATGGGGGCTGCAGCAGTTAGGCTGTCAAGGCGATCTAAAATCCCCCCATGGCCAGGCAAACATGAGCCACTATCTTTAAGACCAGCTTCGCGTTTAAACATACTTTCGAGTAAGTCGCCAATAGCTGAGAATAACGCGATGAATACAGTCATAATCGCGTAAATTGGCCAAACAGACATATCTACATTGGTAAAATGACAAAACGCTAAAACAAAAATTACCGCAGCAACTAAGCCACCAGCTAAACCTTCAATGGTTTTATTAGGGCTCACTTTTGGCATTAACTTATGCTTGCCAAAGTTTTTACCCGTAAAGTATGCACCAATGTCAGCACTCCATACGATCCCCAGTACCACTAAAATAAGCATCGAACCAAAGTGCGTTGATTGCTCATAGTTAGCACTGCGCAGTGTATTAAGCGCAAGCCACAGCGGTACTAAGGTGAGAATACCGGCAATAGCGCGCATAACCACTCCTTCGTTCCATGCTTTCGCCATTGCTGGGTAGCGCCACACTAGGTAGGTGGCTACAATCCACCACGAAAATGACAGTGTGAATATATAATTTGCGTCTCCTACGAGCTGGCCGTCGACCCACAGTCCATCAATTGGCCAATGCCAATTAAGCAGTACCAGTAACAAGCCAATAAACGTCACAAACGAAAAACGTTTAACTTTATCGCATAACCCCATAAATGCCGACCATTCCCACGCGCCTAATAAAACAATCGCGCCAGCGATGTAACTAAACAATGTAAGAGGTGTATAAAAAACCAACACCAGTGCCAAAGGCGCTAGCACTAAAGAGGTTAAAATTCGTTGTTTTAGCAAAGTGTTACCCTTTTTAATTAGGTTTCAGCGAGTAATTGTTTTATTTGTTCGCCAGTACAACCAAACCGTCGCTCTCTGGCAACGTAACAAGCGATAGCATCAGCAAAAGCTGCTTCATTGAAGTCAGGCCAAAGCGTATCGGTAAAGTAAAGTTCAGCATAAGCAGCTTGCCATAATAAAAAGTTGCTTATGCGTAAATCGCCACCAGTACGGATCAACAAGTCAGGTTCAGCCTGATCTTGCATACTCATATGGGCGGCTAAATCGTGCTCTGTAATATCATCAGGGTTTAACGTCCCTGCAGCAATCAGCTTACCTAATTGCTTTGCAGCATTTGTTATATCCCATCGACCACCATAATTTGCCGCTACATTCAGTTGCAAACCAGTATTATTAGCCGTTAATTCATGTGCTGCATCAACCTTGCTGCGCAAAGTATCTGAAAAACGAGATAAGTCACCAATAATGGTTAACTTAACATTATTTTTGTGTAGCTTTTTAACTTCCTTACTCAGCACAAACAAAAACAGCTCCATCAAGGTACTGACTTCATCTTCGGGGCGATGCCAGTTTTCACTACTAAAAGCGAATAGAGTCAATGACTCTATTCCTAATTTAGTACAAAACTGCACAGACTGACGAACCGCATCCACGCCTTTTTTATGACCGTACACACGTGGCCTATTCTTGGCTTGTGCCCAACGACCATTGCCATCCATGATTATAGCGACATGCTTGGGTAAACATTGCTGGGAAATTTTATCAGCGTTAAGAACCATAAATATCGAGTATTCCATAAAAAAACGCCGCCTAGTATACCCCAGACGGCGTTTCAAAACTAATAAATTTACTAGCTTAGATTTCCATCAACTCGGCTTCTTTCGCCGCTAATTGAGTGTCCATCTCTTTAATGAATTTGTCCGTAAGCTTTTGAATTGCATCATCAGATTGACGCGCTTCATCTTCAGAAATATCTTTATCTTTCAATAAGTTTTTAACGTCACCGTTAGCATCACGACGAATATTACGGATTGCAACACGGCCGCTTTCAACTTCACCACGAACGATTTTAATTAAGTTTTTACGACGTTCCTCAGTTAGCGGAGGAAGTGGTACACGGATCACAGAACCTGCTGACATTGGGTTTAAACCTAAGTCAGATGCCATGATTGCTTTCTCTACCGCTTGTGCAAGCGATTTATCAAATACACTTAACGCAAGTGTACGTGAATCTTCAATTGTTACATTGGCAACTTGGTTCAATGGCGTTGGTGCGCCGTAGTATGGCACCATAATGCCATCTAATATTGCCGGATGAGCACGGCCAGTACGGATTTTAGATAGTTGACTGCTAAGTGCCGTTACACTTTTCTGCATACGTTCTGCAGCATCTTTTTGAATATCGTTTATCACGGTTCAATCCTAATCTAGTTAATAACTTCATCTGAGGCTTGTGAAGAGATAAGAGTGCCTTCTTCTTCGCCCATAATTACACGCTTTAAAGCGCCTGATTTATTCATATTAAATACGCTCAACGGCATCTTGTGATCACGCGCAAGAGTGAATGCCGCAAGATCCATTACTTTTAATTCTTTTTCAATGATTTCATTGTAGCTCAAGTGACGGTAAAGTGTCGCCTCTGGATTTTTTACCGGATCATCACTGTAAACACCGTCAACCTTGGTGGCTTTAATCACGGTATCGGCTTCAATTTCAATACCACGTAAACACGCGGCCGAATCCGTTGTAAAGAATGGATTACCAGTACCGGCTGCAAAAATAACTACACGGCCCGTTTTTAATAAGCTAATTGCCTCAGCCCAATTGTATGCATCACACACACCGTTAAGTGGGATAGCTGACATTAAACGACAATTTACAAATGCACGGTGCAACGCATCACGCATTGCAAGACCATTCATGACAGTTGCTAGCATCCCCATATGATCGCCAACTACGCGATTCATGCCTGCTTCAGCAAGTGAGCCGCCACGTAAAAAGTTACCGCCACCGATAACTAAACCCACTTCTACGTCGAGTTCTACAAGCTCTTTGATTTCTTGCGCCATACGATCTAATACTTTTGGGTCGATGCCGAAGCCTTCGTCTCCCATCAGTGCTTCACCGCTTAATTTGAGAAGAACGCGTCTAAAAATAGGTTTACGATTGATTGTCATAGTATTTGGGCCAACTTTATAAAAAAAGGATAAAAAATAACCGCGCTTATGATTTTCACATAAAGAGCGCGGTTATTTTAAAGAATTTTCAGCGATGACGCAAAAGCAAATAACAGAATAATTTCATCTAACTCACTTTTTCGTCAAAGGAAATCGATTTTATTGACCTTTAGCAGCAGCAATCTGTGCAGCAACTTCAGCAGCAAAATCTTCAGTTTTCTTCTCGATACCTTCACCAACTTCTACACGTACGAAGCCAGTAACTGTTGCGTTTTTCTCTTTAAGAATTTCGCCAACAGATTTTTTAGGTTCCATGATGAAAGCTTGACCAGTAAGAGAAACCTCACCAGTGAATTTTTTCATGCGACCAACAACCATCTTCTCAGCGATTTCAGCAGGCTTGCCTTCGTTCATCGCGATTTCGATTTGTACTTGCTTTTCTTTTTCAACAACGTCAGCAGGTACATCTTCAGGTGCTAGGTACTCTGGGTTTGAAGCAGCAACGTGCATTGCAACGTGCTTAAGTGTTTCTTCATCAGCAACACCCGCAACAACAACACCAATACGCTCACCGTGACGGTACTCAACTAGTTGCTCACCAGCAATGTACTGTAAACGACGTACGTTGATGTTTTCGCCAATTTTAGTAACTAGTTCAACACGATCTTCTTCGAACTTAGCTTGTAAGTCTTCGATAGAAATCGTTTCTGCAATAGCAGCATCAGCAACTTTGTTAGCAAATGCTAAGAAACTTACGTCTTTTGCTACGAAGTCAGTTTGACAGTTAACTTCAACTAGTACTGCAACACCTGCGTTTTGCTTGATGATGATAGTACCTTCAGCAGCAATGTTACCTGCTTTTTTAGCAGCTTTTGCAGCGCCACTTTTACGCATATTTTCAATCGCTAACTCGATGTCGCCATCAGTTTCAGTTAACGCTTTTTTACAATCCATCATGCCAGCGCCGGTACGCTCGCGTAATTCTTTAACTAGGGCAGTAGTTACAGCCATTAGTAAATCCTCAAATCTGAATTCAGGTTTAGATAAGCGGGTTACCCGCTCTACAAGAATAGCAAGTCTTCATCTAAAATTAGATGAAGACTTGATGACAGCTAATTACTCAGCTTCTACGAAGTCGTCTTTCTCAGCTTGAGCAACGATATTGCTCTCACGACCTTCAGTGATTGCTGCTGCAACTGCGCCTGTGTAAAGGTTGATTGCACGGATAGCATCATCATTACCAGGTACGATGAAATCAACACCGTCTGGGTTAGAGTTAGTATCAACGATCGCAACAACTGGAATACCTAGGTTGTTAGCTTCACGGATAGCGATGTGCTCGTGGTCTGCATCGATAACGAAAAGTGCGTCAGGAAGACCACCCATGTTTTTGATACCGCCAAGGCTCTTTTCAAGCTTTTCCATTTCGCGGTTAAGCATTAACGTTTCTTTCTTAGTTAACTTCTCGAAAGTACCGTCTTGGCTTTGGATCTCAAGGTCTTTAAGACGCTTGATTGATTGACGAACTGTTTTCCAGTTAGTCAACATACCACCTAACCAACGGTGATTTACGTAATACTGATCACTAGCGATAGCGGCTTCTTTAACCGACTCGCTTGCTGCGCGCTTAGTACCAACGAAAAGAACTTTACCTTTGTTTGACGCAGCACCAGTTAAAAACTTAAGTGCGTTGTTGAACATTGGAACAGTTTGCTCAAGGTTGATGATATGAACACGGTTACGTGCGCCGAAGATGAAAGGCTTCATCTTAGGATTCCAGTAACGTGCTTGGTGACCGAAGTGAACACCAGCTTGAAGCATGTCGCGCATTGAAACGTTTGCCATTTTGTATTTCCTCTGTTTAGTTTAGGGTTAGGCCTCCACATACCCCATAGCACCAACACCGCAGTTAAATGAAACTGAAATGCACCCAAGTGTATGTGACGATACGTGTGTGTGTTAAAATAAAATTGTGTTTGCCTTAAATACAAAAAATCATTTAAGAATTTATTTGTAAAAAGACGGCGCGCTTTATACCATATTAAAAACAAATATTCAACGTCGCGTGCAAAATTTGTGCGACGATAAATGTGTAAAACTCGACAATGGAGCCTCCATGAGTGCTGTGATCAAGACCCCTGAAGAAATAGAGAAAATGCGTGTAGCCGGGCGCTTAGCGGCAGATGTCCTGGAAATGATAGAGTCACATGTAGTTCCCGGTGTAACCACTGATGAACTAAATACAATTTGTCATAATTATATTGTCGATGTGCAAAAGGCAATTCCTGCCCCACTAAATTACCATGGTTTTCCTAAATCAATTTGCACCTCAGTAAACCATGTAATTTGCCATGGTATTCCTAACGACAAAGCATTAAAAGATGGCGACAGTGTCAATATCGATATCACGGTTATCAAAGATGGCTACCACGGCGACACATCAAAAATGTTTCATGTTGGCACACCAAACATCCAAGGCAAGCGTCTTGCTGAAGTAACGCAAGAAAGCCTTTATTTAGCAATAAAAATGGTTAAACCAGGCGTGCGTTTAGGTGATATCGGCGAAGCGATTCAAAAATATGCAGAGAGCTTTAACTACTCAATTGTTCGTGAATATTGCGGCCATGGTATTGGTGCAGAGTTTCATGAAGAACCACAAATAATGCATTATGGCCGCGCTGGTACTGGCGAAGCCCTAAAAGCAGGTATGTGTTTGACTATTGAGCCAATGGTTAACGCGGGTAAACGCCAGTGTAAACTACTAAAAGATGACTGGACTGTGGTTACTAAAGACCGTAGCTTGTCTGCGCAGTGGGAACACACCTTATTAGTAACTGAAAATGGTGTTGAAATTTTAACGCTTAGATCAGATGATACGATTGACCGTGTTCATAAGCACTTATAAAATAACTAAAAATAAGCATATAAAAAATACCAGCTCAAGTTGAGCTGGTATTTTTTATATAAACAAAACTATTTATTCAACATTATTTATGGCATAACTTACTCGAAAATAGTTTTATCAACGCAGACCACAACCAAGCAATTAAGGTTAATATTATAACTGCTACAATAGACATGGGAGCTCCCTCACCATATTTTGGTTGGTAAAAAACGTTATTATAAATAAGATCGAATAAGTAAAATATAGAAAAAGAAATTAATATTATAATTATATTAAACTTTAAAAAATTAGCTTCCCTTTGTTTGTAACTAACACCAGCAAGCACTACCAACATAATCATAAGTGCGACATAAAACATTTATTACTCCTTATCAAACGACACTATAAACAAGGTTGTGTATAGTAATTACAACCACCACCTGTGCATACCATCATTTGCACTAAGCAAGATGGAAAGGTACCAGGTCCGTTGCCATCACCTCCTCCGATACAACTACTTTGTCCAGAGTCACATACTGAAGGATCTATGCCATTATTAATAAATTGACTATAGTCTCCTTTTAAATTAATACAATCAGCGGGTTTCCCTTGGCAATAGGCAATTAATGCACTCTGACTATTCTTAACTGCTGCATAATAACCATCGGCTAATTGATCTAAAAGAGCTTTATAAACAGCTACTGTAACAGGACTATCTATTAATATGTCAGTTCTTATTTCAGCTAATAAAGTAAAATTCGCCCTTTCCATTTTTTCCAAAAACCTAAAGTCACATTGAGATTTACTAGTATAAGTACCGTAACATTGATCATGAATAGCGCAAGCTTGGCCATAATGAAAATCAGGGATCAATGGATCAGACCAATGTGTTGGAGTGCCGCAGCTCCCTGATGTTTCTGTGCGAAAAGAACGTTGAAAGATTTCTTGATCATGAAGTGATTCAATTCTTTCATATTCCTCTCGAAATAAAAGAGTGAATACTCTAAATAATGCCTCCTCATCTTTACTTAAGCCTATAAGCTCAGCATTTTGAATTTTTTTAATCTGATTTTTTTGCAAGTTAAATAAATAACGCTCTCCATTAATTTTATCTATACAACTTGCTGAGTCTTCCTTACAAAAATATACTGCCTCATGCGTAAGGTTTCTATTAATTTTATAAACATATTGACTATTTTGTTCATTGACTCCAAATGCTTGCAGTTCACTTTCCTTAACTAGAATAGCCCATGCTT
>NZ_JACJEW010000003.1:0-181850 GCF_014164315.1 Pseudoalteromonas sp. SG44-1 | reverse complement strand
AATTGAGACTCTAAATTTTTTGCCTTGCTTAGCTATCTAAAAGAAAGTTAAGCTCGGCTGTTAGAACTCAATCTGTACGAGTGCCCACACAGATGATTGCTTTATATTGTTAAAGAACGTTGCGACATTGTCGCTAGGGATGCGTATAATACATCCTTTATTTTTCGAGTCAACACTTAGTTTTAAACTTTCTTGCGAACATTTAAAACCGAAGTTTTATTTAACTCTCTGAGTTGTTCGTGCCTCGCTATGCGTTGGCGTTTCCCGTCTCAGTGGGGTCGCATTATAGGGAGATCCAAAAACAGATCAACACTTTTTTTGATCTTTTTTGATTTAATTGACTGTTCGAACAAATTTAGTGCATAAAGGTGGTTTTTAATACAATAAAAGGGCTTTTACAGCCCTTTTGTTACTTAACAATAAACTTCCAACCAGCTTTTGCTTGCTGTTTAGACTCTTGTTGGAGCTCACTTGCCATTAGCGGGTGCGCTTTTAGCCAATCATTTTCAAATATTAGTGTTAGAGCGTCATTATTAACAGTTAATACTAATTTTGGTAATACATCATCTTGGCGACGCATTGATAAGATCACTGCGATCCTAAGCAACCGTGTTACATACTGAGTAAGCTGAGCATGGCAGCCTAAATACTCAAAAACATTCTTTTGCAGATCTGAACGATGTGCATTCGCTACAGCCGCGATAATTTTATGCTCCGATTGTGAAAAGCCTGGCATATCGGTGTTTTCTAAAATATAAGCGGTGTGCTTTTGATATTGCTTATACTCAATTAACAAACCAATCTCATGCAATTGCGCAATCGCTTTTAGTAAAGGCAGGCCACTATTGTTGAATAGTGGCCACTGCTCGCTGACTTGAGCTGCGAGGTGACTGGCGAGTTCTGCAACTCGGTTCGCTTGTTTTTGATCGACATGATAACGGCTCATCAGGCCATCAACTGTGCGCTTTCGAATATCATGATTATGAAACTCAGGGAGCATGCTATAAAGCACACCTTCACGAAGTGCGCCTCCTGCTAATCCCATCTTATCAATTTCAAGCGCTTCGAATAAAGCAATTAAAATAGCGAGCCCTGACACAAAAACTAAACGTCTTTCTTCACTAAGCCCAGGTAAATCTAGCTCAGCGATGGTCTCATAGGCGATCGATTGCTTTTTAATTTTATTGAGTTTATCTAAACTCAGTGTTTCATCGAGTGATTGTGCCACCATAATTTCTTGGATAGCTTGTACAGTACCCGATGCACCTGATGCAATCTCCCAACCCGCCACTTTATAACTTGGCGCTATATCATCAATAACTACTCGTGCGGCTTTAATAGCAGCATTGAAATTAGCGTCATTGAGTTTACAGTCTTTAAAGTAACGTTCTAGGTAGGTAACACAGCCCATGTTTAGGCTTTTATAATGTAGTGCGTCGAATCCCTTACCTATAACTACCTCAGTACTGGCACCGCCAATATCTATTACTAGTTGGCGACCACTACATGAAGATGTATGCGCAACGCCTTTATAAATAGTGCGCGCTTCTAGTTCACCACTAATGACATTAATTTTATGCGCAAGGATTTGCTCGGCTTTGATTTTAAATTCATCAGCATTCGTTGCTAAGCGCAAAGTAGCGGTGGCAACAATAGTAATGTTGTTTTTAGGGATATCTTGAAGACGCTCTGCAAATAGTGCGAGACATTCCCAGCCTCGTTGCATTGCTTCTGTGCTCAGTAAATTATCATCATTTAGCCCAGCGGCTAATCTGACTTTGCGTTTAACTCGGCCTATTGTTTGTAAGCCGCCAGCAATTGACTTAGCGATCAACATGTGAAAACTGTTAGATCCTAAATCAATTACTGCATAAACATTTTTTTGCGGTTTAAGTTGCCCCACCGTTCAAAAACCTCTAGTTACTACTACGACTATAACGACGGTCGCAATTACGACCGTGCTTTTTGGTAACTATTGTTTGGTCTACGTCCGCTGTTGTTACTACGACTACGTGGGCCTGTTGAATAATTACGCTTTCTTTGAATAGTAGGCTTAGTTAAATCATCAAGCAATGCACTTTTATCATAATGTGATAAAGGAATGCTGTGCTCTATGTATTCTTCAATTTCATGAAGATTATATGCGTACTGCTCACATGCAAAACTAATTGCCTTACCTGATGCCCCAGCGCGTGCTGTACGGCCAATACGATGAACATAATCTTCACAATCATCTGGTAAGTCGAAGTTAAATACATGACTCACTTCAGGGATATGTAAGCCACGAGCAGCAACATCTGTTGCCACAAGGAAGTCTAAATCACCTTTAGAGAATTGCGCTAAAATTGATTGGCGTTTTTTCTGATTTACGTCACCAGTGAGCATTCCCACCCGGTGTCCATCAGACTTTAACCATGCATAAACCGTTTCACAGCTATGTTTAGTATTTGCAAACACAATGGCTTTCTCAGGCCATTCTTCTTCAATCAAAGTTAATAACAGCTTAACTTTATCTTCTTGAGAAGGATGAAATAACTCTTCAACAATGCGCTTGCCAGTTTTCACATCAGGTTCAATTTGTACATGCTCTGGGTTTGTCATGTGCTCAAACGCCAGTTCTTGTACGCGATACGATAACGTTGCTGAAAATAATAAATTAAGGCGTTGTGATGTATCCGGCATACGGCGGAACATATAGCGAATGTCTTTTATGAAACCCAAATCAAACATACGATCGGCTTCATCAAGTACCACTACTTCGATTTCATTGAGGGTGTAACACCCTTGTTTATATAAATCGATTAAGCGCCCTGTGGTGCCAATTAAAATATCAACGCCTTTTTCTAATTGTGCACGTTGTTTTTCGTAATCTTCGCCACCATATACTAAACCTAAGTTAAGATTACAGTGTGGCGCTAAAATTTTTGCATCTTTGTGGATCTGAATCGCAAGCTCCCGAGTAGGGGCCATGATCAGGGCTCTTGGATGTTTACTAGGTGCTTTGCTAGATTGTAATAACCGATGGCACGTGGCAGTTAAAAACGCCAACGTTTTGCCTGTACCTGTTTGTGCTTGACCCGCAATGTCGCGGCCATCACAAATAAAAGGTAGGCATTTAGCTTGTATGGGTGTGCAATATTCAAACCCACTTTCGGTTAACCCGGCAACCACTTCCGGTGCAATAGCAAAGTCTGAAAACTTTTTATCGGTCAAATGTGTCTTAGTCATAGCGTTTAAGCATAACGTTTAAACTTGCAATAAGAAACAAGAGTGTTTAAATACGCATTAAATAATTCGCCTAACTTATCGGAGAGCGCAATGAGCGAGAAAATTATTCAATTAACTGACGATGGCTTTGAAGCTGACGTTTTACAATCAGACAAGCCTGTATTAGTTGATTTTTGGGCAGAATGGTGTGGACCGTGTAAAATGATCGCGCCAATTCTTAATGAAGTGGCAGAAGAGTTTGATGGCCGTGTTGTAATCGGTAAATTAAACATCGACCAAAATGCGGGCACACCACCTAAATTTGGTATTCGTGGTATCCCTACGTTACTTCTTTTCAAAGAAGGCCAAGTTGCGGCAACTAAAGTGGGTGCACTTTCTAAAACTCAACTTGTTGAGTTTTTAGAAAACAACATCTAAAAATATGCCTAAAAAAAGGGCAACTGCCCTTTTTTTTAATTTTTTTTGTATAAAGACTGGACGCCTAGCGAATGACCTGCTAGTTTATAAAGCCAACTAATCCTTAGTTTACCAACAAACCTCTCTCACTAATCAATATCGATTATATGAGCATGATAACTGTAATAAAGAACCCACCAATATGCATTTACGCGAATTAAAAGACAAGTCGATCAAAGAACTTGTAGACTTAGCTGAGTCCATGGGGCTCGAAAACGTAGCCCGCTTAAGAAAGCAAGATATTATCTTTGCTATCCTTAAAGCCCACGCCAAAAGTGGAGAGAACATTTTTGGCGGTGGTGTATTAGAAATCTTACAGGATGGTTTTGGTTTCTTAAGATCATCAGAAGCCTCTTACCTTGCTGGTCCTGATGACATTTATATATCACCTAGCCAAATTCGTCGTTTTAGTATGCGTACTGGTGATTCTATAATGGGTCTCATACGTCCACCTAAAGACGGTGAACGTTACTTTGCATTACTAAAAGTAAACGAAGTAAATTTTGATAAACCTGAAAACTCTCGCACGAAAATTCTTTTTGAAAACCTTACCCCGCTACATGCAAACGAACGTTTACGTATGGAACGCGGTAATGGTAGCACCGAAGATATCACTGCTCGAGTACTTGATTTAGCCTCTCCAATTGGCCGTGGTCAACGTGGTTTATTAGTAGCACCGCCTAAAGCGGGTAAAACAATGCTACTACAAAATATTGCGCAATCGATTACCCATAACCACCCAGATGCGACATTGATGGTACTACTTATCGATGAGCGTCCAGAAGAAGTTACTGAGATGCAACGCCTAGTAAAAGGTGAAGTTATTGCATCAACGTTTGATGAACCAGCAAGCCGTCACGTACAAGTTGCTGAAATGGTAATTGAAAAAGCAAAACGTTTAGTTGAGCACAAAAAAGATGTAATCATCTTACTGGATTCAATCACACGTTTAGCACGTGCTTATAACACGGTAATTCCTTCATCAGGTAAAGTACTTACTGGTGGTGTTGATGCTAACGCCCTGCATAAACCAAAGCGTTTCTTTGGTGCTGCGCGTAACGTTGAAGAAGGCGGTAGTTTAACTATTATCGCAACTGCGCTTATCGATACCGGCTCTAAGATGGATGAAGTTATCTACGAAGAGTTTAAAGGTACTGGTAATATGGAATTACACTTAAATCGTAAGATTGCTGAAAAACGTGTATTCCCTGCAATCGACTTTAACCGCTCAGGTACCCGTCGCGAAGAGCTACTGACTAAACCTGATGAACTACAAAAAATGTGGATTTTACGCAAAATAGTTCATGAAATGTCTGAAATTGATGCTATGGAGTTTTTAATTGATAAACTCTCTATGAGCAAAACCAATGATGAATTTTTTGATTCGATGAAGCGTCAATAATTCTCTTTACTAGATTCTAAAATGCCTGTTAATACAGGCATTTTTTTTGCCCATCCCTAAATATCACTCCTATTATAAATTTGTTTTATTAATCTCTTTGCTCTGTTTCCTATAGACGAAAATCATCAGACTGCGCAGTATTGAGTAAATATTAAAACTGCGATTATTTAAATCTAGCACACAGTAATGCCACTCAATAAAACGCTCAACTCGCTTTATTGGTTAGTAGTAACTTATAGCCTTGATGTAACGACCCATTAAGCTTATATATCGCTCTTTTAAGTCAGCTGTTGTGATAGCTGCTTAATCAAATCATCTACTAATTCTTTTACGTCTGCATCACTGCTGGGGTTATGTTTCTGTGATAAGAGTGATTTATCTAAGCACATCGCTGCATTAGCTACATCAGTTAATGAAAATATCTGTGCGGCACCAAGGATACGATGGCTATCTTGCTGTAATGCAATATAGTCCTTTGCTGCAAGGTGCTGTGTAAGTGATGCTATTTCATCATCAAAGCTGGCAATAAAACTCGTCACTAAATCGCTAATATCAGGATTAGCTAAAGGTAGCGTGCTGGTACTATTTAAATGCGCTGCGAGTGCCTGATAAAACACTTCTTTTTCTATTGGCTTACTTAAATAGCCAGTAAATCCCATCGCTAAGTAATTATCTATTTCATGACTCATTGCATTAGCTGTTAAAGCAAAAATAGGTTTATTAAAACCACACTTATTTAACAGTTCAAATGCACTAAGGCCATCCATTACTGGCATCTGTATATCTAATAAAACAACATCTGGAAATTCACTGAGGCACTGTTCAACTGCTTGCTCACCATTACTTACTGAGATCACTTCAAGGCCAATCGACTTTAAAAAGCGCGTTATTAGTCTACGATTGTCGGGATGATCTTCTGCTAATAATACTCGCCCAACTAAACCTTTAGTTGCAGCTGGTTTTGAGTTGTCGGTAGCAAGAAGGGTTGGCGCATACTCTTTACATGGCACATTAAAAATAAACTCACTGCCATTACCATGCTCACTTTCAACACTAATATAACCCCCCATCATAATTGCTAATTGCTGGGAAAGACTCAAACCAAGTCCTGAACCACCGAACCTGCGAGTGATGGTATTATCGCCTTGTTGAAAACATTCAAAAATGTTTTTTATTTGCTCTGTATTCATACCAATCCCCGTATCAATCACTTTAAAGCATACGCCTTGTTCGGTGTGATTAATATCCAGAGTAACACTGCCATGCTCGGTAAATTTGATCGCATTAGTCAGTAGGTTTATTAGTATTTGCTTAACGCGGATCATATCTAACTTAGTCCAATAACTCGAGCCTAAGTGATTTTCTAATAGCAGCGTTAAACCTTTGCTTTTAGCCTGCATACTTGACATAGCATAAACATCATTAACAAGCCCCACGAGGTCAAACTCGCTAACATGTAAATCTAAACGGTTTGCTTCTATCTTACTAATATCGAGCACATCATTAATCAAATCTTTTAAATGATCGCTATGTTTTTTAATAACTAACAATTCTGTTTGTAATTGTTGGGGCTGATATAAACCATGTAACAAGTCGTCTGTTTGCCCTAAAATAGCGGTAAGTGGTGTGCGTATTTCATGGCTGATATTAGCCAAAAACTGGCTCTTAACTTGATTCGCGGCACGTAGCTCTTGTGCCACATATTGTAATTCTTGAGTACGTTGCTCAACTTTTTGCTCTAATTGGGTTTTGGCCTTTTTTTCGATTGCACGGCGATATAATACAACTGCACAGATCAATACCAACATCAGCACAATAGACAGTAAAATAGTTAACTGTGAGCGTTTTTCAATCTTTAATTCTTGTAGGCTACGCTCTTGTTTAAGCTGTTTAATTTCTTGGTTTAACTGGTTCGACTGAAACTGAGACTGAAATACATTTAACGCTTTCATAACCTCTTCACTGGTTATGCTACGTTGATAATCGACAAACTGTTGGTGCAGATGAATAGCCCGCTTATAGTCACCGGCACCAGCACTTAACAACGCCTCGATACCTAAGCCGTCTTTAATGCGCAATTCATCTTTATATTCTTTGGCTAGTGATATTGATTGTTGTAAATTTTGCTCCGCAATATCAATATCCCCCATCACTAATTGCACTTTAGCTAAAACATGTAAAGAAGCTAACCGTAAGGATCGATTATCTATCTGCAGGGCGTATTTTTGAGCTGCTTGTGCGTGATACAAAGCTGCATCCAACTCATCTATTTTTAAATTTATGTTAGCTAAGTTGGTATGCTGTACGGATAATTGATAGGCGTCATTAACACTTTGATAATAGCGTAAAGCGAGCTGGTAATAGTGCAACGCTAATTGATTTTGACCCGACTCAGTATAAGCAACCCCCATGTTGCCATAGGCACGAGCAATCCCCTCTTCATCACCCAATTGCTGAAATACATCGAGCACTTCACGATAAATTTCAAGTGCCGAATCATAGCTAGATAAACGAATATAGATGCCCGCAATATTATGAAGAATATCAGCTTTGTCTTGCGCGCTACCATCTATTTCATAAAGTGCTTTTGCCTGCTGGTAATGCTCTAAAGCAAGCTCCATGTTGTGCATATTAAAATATGCAAGGCCAATATTACTTAGCAAGTTGGCTTGTTTTAATGGACTCTTTAAACGTACCGCTAAGTTTAACGCACGGCTGTAATCAATAATGGCTTGTTGTAATAAACCTTGAAAATATTGCACCACGCCCTGCATTTTTATTGCTCGAAAATGTAACTCAGGCAGGTTTTCAAATGTACTATGCTGCTCAAGCAACTGATAATAATGCAATGCTTGGGGATAATTACTCAACTCAAACGCACGCTCAGCTAAACCAGAATAAATAGCAACTTGTTGCTGATTTGATAATTGTGTAGACAGTAACTGGGTTGCTAACAGCTGCTTTTCAGGCCATTCATCCGTAACTTTAAATTGTTCAAAAAGTGCTACTTGTTGTTGAGCATTACCTGATTGAGAAAAAACGCCAAGCACACTAATCGAGCAAATAAATAATAGGCGCTTAAACTGACCCAGCATAATTTTTTCCTTGGAATTTTGTTAGCAGTAGAAGCTATGATAGTTTAGTCAAGATACACCAATAACTAGACTGTAAACAATGCTTAACCCACTGATTGATGAGATTTTCGAGTTAATTTTAACGAAGCACATTTGGAAGGTTCACACTTTAGCATTGGAATTATCTGAGCGTGGTGTAATTAATGACTTAGATACAGATCCATACCGTGATCTGTTTAAGCGTAACTTTTTAATTATGAATGCACTTTATCAACTGCAGCAACAACTGTTGCCAAATCAATATTTATTGGTAGCCAGTTTACATATAGAGCTCACCGATAATCCAGATAAGATAACCATTGCAGCGCATGACTCATTACAAGCGTACTATCTAGATTGGCAAAATTACGATGCCTCGATAACAGAAGTTAAATCACTGTTAGATAACTTTTGGCGTACTTTTCGTGCATCACCAACAATAAATACGCTTGATCAACAACAACGCCAGACATTATTAAAGCACTGGGAATTACCTGACGATTTTTCTATGCAGGCATTGCAAAAGCGCTGGCGGCAGTTGGCAACACAATATCATCCAGATAAACAACATGGTAATGCAGAGCAGTTTAAACAGTTAAAAAATGAATATGAGCAGCTTAGGGCAAGCTGCTCAAAAGCATCATAAGCAATAATTAACGAGTTAAACGACGGGCACGAATTTTACGGCCTTTAATATTACCTTCCGTTAATTTTCGTAGCGCGGGCTTTGAGCTATTACGTTCGACAGCCACAAAAGCCACATTATCAAGCACATTAATTTTACCGACTTGACGCCCTGCTACGCCATCTTTACCGGTTAATGCACCTAAAATATCACCTGCGCGTACCTTTTGCTTTTTACCTGAATCGATCATTAGTGTCACCATTTGTGGTTTGTATGGTGGCTTTTCAAGTAGGCTAAACGGCGGTAATTGTTCTGGTAAAAAATCACATTCATAATGGTCACCAATTTGTGCCACTTTGAATTGTTCTGCATCGCCATAAATAGAGCATGCAATGCCTTTTTTACCAGCACGACCAGTTCGACCAATACGGTGTACGTGGGTTTGTGGGTCATGGGCAAGGTGGTAGTTAATCACCATATCCATATCATCGATGTCTAAACCACGAGCGGCTACATCAGTGGCCACTAAAATCGAGGCGCTTTTATTAGCAAAGTGGATCAAGGTGCGCTCACGATCTCGCTGCTCTAAATCACCATGCAATGACACGGCACTGAAGCCTTCATCAGCTAAATCATCACACACCTGTTGAGTTTCGACCTTGGTATTACAAAACACCACACAACTTTCTGGTTGAAACTTCAGCAGCAACAATTTTAATGTATTAAAACGTTGTTTGTTATTATCCATTTTATAAAAGTACTGTTTAATAGTACTTTTTTCTTGCTCTTCTTCAACCTTCACCATAACAGGATTGCTTAATACACGCTTGGCAATCGCTTCTATTGCGCGCGGAAAAGTGGCGCTAAATAATAAAGTTTGACGCTGTTTTGGAATACGCTCAATAATTGCATCCAAAGTGTCTTGAAAGCCCATATCAAGCATTTGATCGGCTTCATCAAGTACTAGCGTGTCTACATCATCTAAACGTAGCGTACCTTTGCGAATATGATCATCTACACGCCCAGGTGTGCCAACAATAATATGTGCACCATGCTCTAGTGAACCAATTTGTGGACCAATCGACACGCCACCACATAGAGTTAATATTTTTATATTGTGAATACCACGCGCTAATTTACGCATTTCCACAGCTACTTGCTCAGCCAACTCACGGGTTGGACAAAGCACTAAAGACTGTATACGAAAACGCTTAACATTAAGCTTGGCCAACACACCTAAACTAAATGCGGCAGTTTTACCAGAGCCAGTTTTAGCTTGTGCAATGATGTCTTTACCTTCAAGCACTGGCGGCAGGCTTTGCGCCTGTACAGCGGTCATTTGGGTGTAACCTAAAGTCGATAAGTTATCGACCAAACCTGATGGTAAAGCGAGTGATGAAAAAGCTGTAGCGGTCAAAGTAATTTCCAGTGCAATAATTAAACATGAAAAGCCGCTGCAGATGCCCGACTTAGTTATGCTGCATAATAGCAGAATATACAAATTGCTACCATTAAGCTGACCATATTCTCAATAAACATTCACCATAACATCACCACCGATAGGCATTTATCTCATCTACTTTTGTTGCTCAGTATTAAATGCTTTAATAACCCTCACTTGAAAATATAACCAGGTCAATAATGAAAAAAATCATCACCGGATTACTGCTAGCCGGCAGCTTTTTAGCCAATGCCGCCGAGCCTGAATTTACCGCAAAGCAACTTCAGCAAGTCACCGAACTAAGAACTAATGCCAGTAACAGCGAGTTAAGCTATCAATTGCTTGAATCGCTTACTACTGAAATAGGACCTCGCTTACCTGGTACAGAAAATGATAAAAAAGCCGTTGCGTGGGCCCAAGCTAAATTTAAAGAGCTTGGTTTTGATAAAGTATGGCTAGAAGAGGCAACCTTCCCTGAGTGGCGTCGTTTTAGTGAAAGTGGCAAAATTTTAACGCCAAGCGAGCAACCTTTGCACCTAACAGCATTAGGCCACAGCGTTAGCACACCGAAAGATGGCATTACCGCTGAAGTTGTATTATTTGAAACGCTTGATGAACTTATCGCAGCACCAGCAAACAGCTTAAAAGGTAAAATAGCTTATATAAATTACCATATGAACCGCCATATTGATGGCAATGGTTATGGTCCTGCTGTTCGTGCTCGCTCAACAGGTTCAGTTGAGGCTGCAAAAAAAGGCGCGATTGGTTATATGATGCGTTCTGTTAGCACCGCACATCACCGCTTTGCTCATACCGGTGGCAGTCACTATCAAGAAGGTGTTACGAAAATCCCTAATGTGACCATTGCTAATCCTGATGCAGATCAGCTAGCTCGCTTAGTTGCACTAGGTAAAAATGTTACCGTAAATATCAATGTGCAAACTGAAGATCGCGGCCAAGGTACTGGCTATAACGTGATTGGTCAGTTCAATGGCACACAAAACCCTGAACAATACGTACTGATTGGCGGTCATTTAGATTCTTGGGATTTAGGCACTGGCGCACTTGATGATGGTGCAGGCGTTGCGTTAACCATGGCTGCAGCCAAACATATTAGTGAAATAAAACGCCCTAAACGCAGCATTCGTGTAGTATTATTTGCCGCCGAAGAGCTAGGATTATGGGGCGCTAAAGCTTATTTTAAAAAGCATGCAAATGAACTTGATAAAATTGTTGCCGCCGCTGAATCTGACTTTGGTGCTGATGTAGTGTATGGCTTTGAATCGAATGTATCTGCAGCCTCGTTGCCAGTAGTGCGTGCAATAGCCAAGCAACTTGCGCCGCTAAATGTTGAATACATAGGTAAAAATAGCGCTAATGGTGGGCCTGATTTAATTCCATTTAAAAATGCCACCAGCGCGCCAATTTTTGAGCTGCACCAAGACGGTACTGATTACTTTGACTACCATCACACTGCTGATGATACGCTTGATAAGATCGATCCGGCTAAACTTAAGCAAAATACCGCAGCATATGCTGTATTTGCGTTAATGGCAGCTGATGCTAAAACTACAATTAAAGCAAAGCCTGTAGCAAGCAAATAAGCTAACCAAACATACTTTCTTACAGTTTTCTGCTTTGCATCTAACCTTCCTTGTTTTAATTTAACGTAAAACAAGGAAGGGAAAAAAGGTCATATGCTACTATTCAATACCAGCGATTCATTGTCGTTTTTCAGCCAAACAAAAACCTGCCCACACTGTCATCATGATGACTATCGACTACAAAACCACAGCCGCTTTTTGCGTTTTTCAATTGTCCCTATGCTGCCATTAGCATGGCATTATCAATACCAGTGTAGCCATTGCCAGCACAATGTGCAGCTTTCAATTATGCAACTGCCATGGTTAGAAAAGCTTTCTTTGATCAAATATTTTATAGGCTCGATATTACTTATCTGGTTATCTATTTACTTTTATACACAACATCTTGATGAGCTAAAAGCCAAACAAGCAATACTCAGCCAGCCACAAGCATTCGATACTTACTTGGTACATGCTGATAAGTTTTCTAACGAACCATTGCGCCCTGAAAACCTAAAAGTAGCCCAAGTACTCGAGTTTGATGACCAAAATATCACCTTTCAAATCAGCAATTATCGCTATAAACGCGACAGCGGCATTACTATGGCTATGCGTACCAGCTTATTGGTACAAAAAGATTATTTTTCATCAAAAACAATTACTTTACCGCGCAGCGAAGTACAGCGTTTATATGATGAAGGTGCTATTTATGATGTACTGCGCCCTTACGCATATAGCTTATATGGTGGTTTTGTGATGTTCCCACCACGCCCTAAACCGCTATATGAAGGGGTGAAGCTTAATAAAAATAATCAGCAAGGCATCATCTATTACAAAGATGGGTTATTTCCTGAAGCGTTCGAAAGCTTTTTACTCGCCAGCAAAGAAGGCTCACAATGGGGTCAGCTTAATACTGCGCAAATGTATCGTGATGGTGAAGGGGTAGAAAAAGATATCAGCCAAGCTATTTATTGGTATCAACAAGCTGCCAGGCAAAATAACCACAAAGCCAAATTACAACTCAAAGAGCTGTGCCTTGAGTATTCCTGTTAATATAGCCAAACTACCTACAACAAGTGGATATAAATATGGCAAGCTTTTAGCTTGCCATTTAACACGTAAATACGACTGTTACATTGTTAAGTGTTGGTCTAAAAAGGTCAGCACTTGTTGATAATAACGAGTGCGATGTTCTTGCTTATAAAAACCATGCCCTTCATCTTTAAGCAGTTCATATATATAAGGATGTTTAGCTTTTTTAAGAGCCGCAATCAGTGATTCGGCTTGCTCAATCGGTGCACGCTGATCTTCACCACCATGCACTATCAGCACTGGAGCCTTTAACTTATCAATATTATAGCTAGGTGAAAAAGCCTTTAGTTGCGCTTCATCTGTACCCAATACATTCTGTAAATAACGTTGGCCACTATCGCGCTCCGCAACATCCCCTTCTTTAAACATTAAGGGCAAATCATAAACGCCAACAACGCCAATCGCACACTTAAACATATCAGGTTCTAAAATCGCACTTTGTAACGCTGAGTATCCACCAAAGCTCGCGCCCATAATGCAGATATTGTTTTTATTAACTGTACCCTGCTCAACTAAATACTTCACACCATCTATAATATCAAATTGAATTTCAGCTCCCCATTTTCGATGCCCAGCATGCTCAAAGTTACGGCCAAAACCACCTGAACCTCTAAAATTAACTTTTAGTACGGCCATACCACGGCTTGCAAGCAACTGTGCATCAAGGTCGAATCCCCACCAATCGCGCGGGCCATGTGGACCACCATGTGGCATAACCACTAAAGGTAAGTTTTTTTCTATGGTATTATTCGGTACTGTTAAGTAGCCATAAATAGTTAAACCATCTCGACTGGTATAACTTACAGGCTTGGTCTGCGCCATTTGTTCTGCATCAATCCAACGACGGGATGCAAACAAAAATCGTAAGTTATTACTTTTGGCATCGAATAAATAATATTGTCCAGGGTTACGATCATTAGAGGCATAAATAATATTAGTGTCGCCATCTTCAGTACTGCTAACGAGTTGCACTTGGTCACCAGGTAAAGCGGAGATTAATGATTTTAAACGCATGCTTTTATCTGATTGCCCATCGACAAAAGCATAAGTTGGATAACCTAGTTCGGTTTCAATCGCAAATAGCTCTTTTGATGCTTCATCGACCCATATTTACTTTGGTGAGACTTTCTCTTCTTTATGAATTAAATCAACTGCTCTGGTTTTTAGATTCAATTTATATAAGCCTTGAGCTTCACCACTTATTGATGCTGTGATATAGACAGCATCACCACTACTATCAAAAGCGTGCAACTCCACATCACTGTAAGTCAAATCACCTAAATCAAGTGCTTGCCAATCTCCACCTGACTTTTCACGGGTATGTATTGTAGACTTAATATAATCATCACTGGAAACAGCCACTCTGACATTTCCTTCATGGTCGGTCAAAAAGTTGGCCATACGTGACGGGGAGCGCGTAACTTTACGACGCTTCCCTGAAAAAATATCAACCTCATAAACAACCGTGTGCGGTTCACTACTTGATGTCCACGGGTAAGTCACTATAAGCATTTTATCTTCATCGTGGATTAAAGGATCCAGCAAATAAGAGGTGCCATAAAGTGGTGTGGCTTTTTTGATATGAGAGCCAGTTTGCATTTCGCCAAGATAGCCAACTAAGTACTTAGCTTTTGAGCCATCAGCATTCACGCCATATAATTCACCATAATATTCAGGGTGATCTTGCCAGCCGTGTAAGTATTCTTTTGCAACTACAACCCGATCATCACTTACCCAATGATAAGCACCAACTTGGGCATTGCTCTCAAAATTAATAGCGTGGTGAATTGTAAATTTTTTAGCATCTAAAATAACCAGCACTTTTTTACCTTCAGGTTGCATAATTACTGCAAGGTAGCTCCCATTAGGAGAGATTTTAACTTGGCTATATTCACTGCTGCGGCTGAAGTCATCGACTGCTGGAGCTGATTGATTTGCATCACTCATGAAGCTGACAACACACAAAGTAATAACAACAATCAACTGCATCATTTTGCTCATACAACATTCTTTTAAATTTATATTTTTATAATTGCTACAATTGTACCCAATAAGGTTTTAAATAGATATCCATCCAAATACGTAAGTAAAGAACGAAGAGTACTTATTTACTTTATTAAGGTTACATTATAACATTACCGATATATTATAACAAAACACCGGACTGTTTATGATTTTACCTAACTTTAAAACTTGCTTAATTGCCTCTATGGTTGCTGTACTGTGTGCCTGTAACAGTGAAATTGATGATCTTGTAGATAAAAATGCTGAGCAGAAAGATGACCATGACCACACTGAAATCACTGCAAAAGGGCGATTAGCGATTAGCCATGCTGATATTGCTAACGTATCTGTTTTTAACGCTGACAACAACTCGTTGCTGGAGACCTTTAATACCAGCAACGTAATAAGTGGTCTATATGCCAGTCCTAATTTCCGTTATGCAGTATTGATCCAGCGAGCAGAAAATTATGTTGAGTTCATTGACGGTGGATTATTTACAGAAGATCATGGTGATCACCAACATAGTTATGAACAGCAACCCGAGCTGCATGATTTAATCTTTAACGATAGTAAACCAACCCACTTTGATGTTAGTGGACAGCAAGCTGCACTGTTTTTTGATGGCGATCTTGATGCAGGGATCCCTGCAAGCTTTGTGTTATTAAGTGATGAATCACTTGCTGCTGGGAAAACGTTAGCAGCACATAGCTTTAACAATGCCATGCATGGTACAGCGCAAATTCGCGGTGAATCGGTAATCACAACTTATCGCAGCGAAGATATAACTAGCGTGCTGCCAAATTATGTTGAACAACTGCATATTCATGGTGATCACTTTCATCAAGAACAGCGGTTTGCAGTGGATTGCCCTGCACTACATGGCAGTGCGCAAAATCACCAGCATATCGCTTTTGGCTGTAGCGATGGTGTATTAGTTATAACTGAAAAAGATAATGTGTTTAACGCAGCCAAAGTAGCTAATCTCAACAACTTTGCTGAAGGTACGCGTATTGGCACAATTAAAGCGAGTGAACACAGCGAACTATTTTTAGGTATTGCACAAAGTAAGCTTTTTTACACCATCGACCCAGCATCAGCTGAAATGACACAGCTTGCATGGCAACAAAATACTGAAAATACCGTATTAGCAAGTGCACTGGATAGGATTACCGGCGAGTTTTATGTACTTGAAAGTGATGGTTTCTTGTCAGTGCTACATGCTGAAGATGATTGGCAAGTCAGCGCACGCTTTAAAGTACTCGAAAACCCAGCTGGTAACTATGCACTCGCGGCCTCAGCGGCCGACGATACTTTATATATCAGTGATGCAAACAACCAAACAGTATTAAGTATCGACACCCATGAGCAAACGACTAAAACTATTCTTAACCTTGATTTTATCCCTAATCAAATTACCTGGTTAGGTATAGCTGCTGAATCAAAACATGAACACTAATTAATTCAAGCAAATAACTTTCATAGCATTCCCTTGCTAATTCATTGCCAGCAAATTTACTTTGCTGGCTTTTTTGCTTTCATGCTGACAATTCCATGATGAACTAACACAGCAATCGCACCGGCTAATACACCTAATAAACCATCGAACAGTAAAGGCGCAATAATCTCTCCCAGCGTACCTAAGTTTGCCAGTGCAAACTCAGCAACAGCGGTTTGCCAATGATGCATCACACTAATACCATGCACTAAAATTCCTCCACCCACTAAAAACATCGCTACCGTACCTGCAAATGCTAAAAACGCCATTAAACGTGGTGCTGCGGCTAATAAACCTTTACCTAATAATGCTTTAAAACGGTTTCCTGTTTGCTGTGCTTGGTTAAGCAAATACAAACCAGCATCATCGAGTTTTACAATCCCTGCCACTAACCCATAAACGCCTATGGTCATGATCACCGCAATAACACTTAAGACTAGCGCTTGATTTAGTAAACTTGCACCCGCCACGGTGCCTAGAGTGATAACTATTATTTCTGCCGATAAAATAAAGTCGGTTCGAATAGCCCCTTTTACTTTTTGTTTTTCGTACTCAACTAAATCTAAATTTTCGACAGCATCTACATCATCATTTTTCGTAGCTGGTAATAACTTTTCAACTAACTTTTCTGCACCTTCAAAACACAAAAATAATCCACCAACCATCAATAAAGGTGTAATAAGCCAAGGCAGCCAAACACTTATTAATAACGCTGCAGGAACTAAAATAGCTTTATTTAAAAATGAGCCTTTCGCTACCGCCCACACGACCGGTAGCTCACGATCGGCAGTGACTCCTGTCACTTGTTGCGCGTTTAAAGCTAAATCATCCCCTAATACACCCGCCGTTTTCTTCGTGGCGACTTTACTCATAGTGGCAATATCATCTAATAAAGTGGTGATATCGTCCAATAATGTCAATAGGTTAGTACCTGCCATCTCATTTCCTTTGCAGTTAAAAAATTTATAATAATCAACATAGCCTAAACGAGTATTTTCACCAAAGGTTAATTTTCGTTTGCTATGCTAGTTGCTCAACACATTTAGCCAAGGTACTTGTTAATGTATAAAACCCTATTAATTGCACTCGGTGTTATTAGCCTCAGTGCATGCACAGAACAATTAAATAGTCAGTCTTTCTCATGCGATAGCCAGCTAAGCGCCGTTATTACCAGTAATGATGAAGAAAGTGCCACGCTAAATTACAATCAAGTAGATCATTCGCTGACCAAACAAATCAGTGCCTCGGGCGTAAAATATACCAATGAAGATGTGCTGTTTTGGACCAAAGGGAATGAAGCAATGTTGATAATTGATGGCAACAAATATCATTGTAATTTAGAGTAATACAATCGCTCGCCAAACTTATAATTTATAAAAATACTGCTACACTCATAAATAATTAAGTATTTACGGGTTCACTATGCACGCTATTGCTATTAAAACGAAACTAATTTTTGCCTTTGCCACAATTGGTTTTTTAATGCTCGCCAGCAGTAGTTTTTTTTACTGGTCATTAGGACAAATTAATCACGCCACTTCGGATATAGAAACTTTAGCTGTACCGGTACAACAGCAAAGTCATGCCTTGCGGTTATCGCTGTTATCAATCACCAAATTTAATGCCGTTGCATACAGCCAAACAAGTAAAGCCAGTTTGCAACAGCAGCAACAGAGAACTCATGAAGAACAAGCTTTATTTAAAACCAAGCTAGAAGAATTAAGCTCTCAGCTACACGACCAACCGAAAATGCTGCAATTACTATCGAAAATAACACAACGCTATCAGCAATTTAGTACCACTAGCGCAACAATGTTTAACACCAAACAACAAGGCCTAACAGCAGCAACTCAGGTTACCTCATTAGCAAATGATTACGCTAATAATCTTGCTGACTTAAGTAGTGGCTTACTTGATTTAGAACTAATCGAAGTAACACCGGAGCAACAATCGTTATTAGCCGCTATTGTTGGTACCGCGACCCGCATTGACGACTTACTATTCACCTTAGGCAATAATGTTAAGAGCATCAACCACATTAGTTCCCTACAAACACTCACAGAACACCAACAAGATACCGCTTTTTTATTAGACAATATCCAATCTAATTTTACATACCTACAACAGCAAGCGAGTGAGTTAAAAAATCAAACAAATTTCAGCAACCTAAAAGACCTTCTCAGCTTAATTAATCAACAGTTGGCAACACTGTACCAGCAACAAAGTACTCTTTTGACCAGCAAAGTTGCGACCGAGCAAGCCTTTGCTGCATTCCAGCAACAGTTTCAACTTACCGAGCAGCTCATTATTGAGTTAAATCATTTAGCCGATAAACGCTTTGATACCTTGCAGGCGGATGCTCAGTCGGTGATCACTACAGGTTCGCGACTCGCGATTATTATAAGTTTAGTGCTTATTTCGTTTGCAGCCTTGATCTGCTTTTTAACCACCAAAGCAATGTTAAAACCACTCAATGCTGTAAATAAAGCACTATCACGTATCGCTTCTGGGGATTTATCGAAACGTACAAAGCCCCATAATGATGATGAATTTGGTGTACTTTTAAACAATATCAATCAATTAAGCGATGATCTAAGTACATTACTAAGTGCGATAAGTGATAACGCCCACACCTTAGATCAATCAGCAATTCAAACCAGTGCACAAGGCCAACATATGACCGAAGCAGCACAGCAGCAATTAGATCGTATTGCAGAGGCCGACTCGGTGGCGCATAGCATGCATAGTAATTCCCAAGCGGTCTGTGAACGAGCTGATAACACCTCTAATGAAGTTGCTAACGCTTCGCAGTTTGCCAATGATGTAAATCAGATTGCTGATCGTAACAGCCAGCGTATTGCAGCGTTACTGACTCGGCTTGATCAAGCTGTACAAAGTACTAATGAGCTAACCCAACACACACAATTAATTGGCGCAATCGTGGATACAATTAGCAGTATTGCTGAACAAACTAATTTACTTGCGCTAAACGCTGCTATTGAAGCTGCCCGTGCAGGAGAAAATGGCCGAGGCTTTGCTGTTGTGGCAGATGAAGTTCGCTCTTTAGCTGCACGAACGCAAAACTCGACTAGCGAAATACATACAATGATCCAAACACTGCAACATCAGGCCAATACTGCTCATCATGAAATTAACGATGGGCAACAACAAGCAAAAGAATGTGTAGCAAATAGTAGTGAATTAAACCAAGCGGTGGATAAAATAAAAAGTACTTTAGTGACAATTAACCAAATGAGTATGCAAATTGCTAGTTCATCACATCACCAGCTTGATAACAGCAATGAGATAAAACAGATTATGGCGCAAGTAACGGTGCAAGCACAAACGAATGCCGAACATGCAAAGTCACTCGCCAATCAAAGTGAAGACGTTAACCAACTCGCTCACTCATTAACCAGCACAGTAGAAAGATTTAAGTTCTAACTCTGAATATAAAACCCATCTGCAGCTATTGTGATAATGATAAATACACGCCACAGAAATAACGTTGCAGTGGCGTGTAGCAACTTATTTATTATTTTGCTCCGCGATAAACTCCCTAATGTATTTATCAAATAGTGCCGCTGGCAGTGGTTTGCTGTATAAAAAACCTTGAATATAATCACAATTTAGAGCGTTTAAAAAAGCCAGCTGTGCAAAGGTTTCAACTCCTTCGGCAACAACTTTGAGCTGTAGGTTACTAGCCATTGAAATTATTGCACTAACCATCGCACAATCTTCAAGATCATCCGGTAAGTCTTTTATAAACTCCCGATCTATTTTTAACTTACTCAGCGGAAAACGCTTTAAATAACTCAACGATGAGTAACCGGTGCCAAAGTCATCAATTGCTAAACCCACGCCGGTTGCGCGTAATGCTTGCAACTGCTGCAAAATATTTGAGCTATTATCAGCAAGTAGCGTTTCTGTAATTTCAAGGGTTAAACACTGAGCTGATAACTGCGTTTCCTGTAGAACACTTTTAACTAACGCTTCAATATCTTGGCGAATAAATTGCACGCTAGACATATTTACCGTAACAAAAAACTGATCACCGAAACAACCACACCACTTAGCAGCTTCGCGGCATGCTTCTCTGAGTACCCACTCACCTATTGGAATGATTAATCCTAACTCTTCACATACAGGAATGAATTGTGCCGGCGAAACATCGCCAAGCTCCGCACTATGCCATCGCAATAATGCTTCACAGCCGACCGTTTTTTTATCGTGGCTAATAATTGGCTGAAAATAAACGGTAAACTCGTTATTACTAAGCGCTTTATGAAGAGCATTTTCGAGCCTACTGCGAGCAGTCGCTTGTTCATGCAAGCCACTGGTAAAGAACTCAAAGCAGTTTCGCCCTTGCGCTTTAGCTTTGTACATAGCGCTATCAGCATTACGTAGTAATATTTTTCGATCGCTGCCATCGTCGGGGAAAATAGTGATCCCCATACTGCCGGATACAAATACATCTTGCTCACCAATTTTAAATGAAGAACTAAGCGCCAGCAGAGCTTTTGTAGCTAGTCGCTCAATATCTGCTAACTTATTGATCCCTGGCAGTAATAGCGCAAACTCATCGCCACCTAAACGGGCAACTACGTCAGAGCTGCGCATACATGCTTTAAGCCTTTTGGCAGCCTCAAGTAATAGTAAATCACCACTATTATGCCCTAAGGTATCGTTAACGCTTTTAAACCGATCTAAATCAATAAAACAAATTGCCAAACGCTTATTATCAGCTGTCGCACGGATCATTTCTTGATCTAGCTTGCTATTATAATGATAGCGATTTGCCAAACCCGTTAAGGTATCAAAATTAGTTTGTAGCCACATTTCCTGTTCATTTTCTTTGCGTAAAGAAATGTCATTAAATAAGGCAACATAAACTTCAATGTCTTTTTCCTCGTCAAATACTACCGAAATATTGACCCAGCTCGGGTAAATACTACCATCTTTGCGGCGGTTCCATATTTCACCTTCCCAGTGCCCAGCCTCATTTAAACGTCGATATAACACTTTAAAAAACGATGGTTTATGATGGCCCGAATTTAATATTGCAGGTGATTTACCAAGCACATCTTGTTCTTGATAACCGGTGATCTGTGTGAAGGCTTTATTTACAGCTTGAATTTCATTATCACGATTAGAAACTAAAATACCTTCATTAGTTGTTGAAAATACCGTGCTCGCGAGTCGTTGTTGTTGACGTGCTTTTAATTTTAAAGTGATATCACGAATTAAATGTATTTCACCAATTTTGCTATTTTTTTCGTCGATAACTGCGGTTACTCGTGCCTCTCCCCAAAATACCTCTTTAGCTCCGTGAAATTGACACTCACTATCAACCCCAACTACTCCTTTCGAACACTCAGTAAATGAGTAAATATTTTTATCCTTCAGTGGCTCGCCTGCCGTTAACTTTTGCACAGCCGCAGTATTAGCTGTAATGACCCTATGCTCGGCATCCGTGTAAACGAGCAGATCATCAATACTATTGAAAATCGCTTTTAGCGTCGCACTGTCTTTTTGCGCCGATTTTTTAGCTCGGCGTAATCGCAAAACTAACCAAGTTAAAGTCGCTAGCAGTATTATCAGTACAGAAATAGATATTAGCGCTAACAGCAATTGATCGGTGCGTTTTTGTTCTATTTCATTAGTTTGAATGGCAACCAATTGTTCAAGATTTTCTTGATAATGCCAAAGCGCTTTTTCAAGGTTACGTTGAGATGAAATATCATGTATGACAGAAAATAAAAAATCTTTATTTTCAATTGTAAATGGGGCTGAATAAACGCTAACGGTACGTGTTTCACCGCTCGCTAATCGGTGTTTGAAAACAAAATAGTTTTGCCCTTTACTCAGAGCAGCTTGGCGTTCCTGTGCAACTTGTTGCTCAGTAAATATATTAATTTGCTGGATACGCATTGTTTGCAATTGCGCAATACTGTAACCATAAAATGCTGCCGCTGCTTTATTAGCAAATTTAATTTCACCCGTTTGCGGTTCTACCACTAACATCACGGCACTGTGCTCATTAAAAAGCGGCACATTGAGCGCGGAATTTAATGATTGCTTAGCACTTACTTGATCTACAAAGGTAATTACACAGCAAAGAAGAACAGCCTTGATAAATGTTTTTACGATAAGCCCACCCATTAATCAAAAACTCATTTCAAACATTTGTCCTAAACTATAGCTTACTCACCTTATAATGTAACAAAAATGATCGCTTAAATGCGCTCTAAAAACACCTCATTAATTCGCTTAACGTCTTTATTTAAGTATAATGCCAACAGTCTTTTAAGCTTTAAAGCGGCCCACAATGAAATACAAAGATCTACGTGATTTTATCGATTTATTAGAAAAAAAAGGTGAACTGAAGCGTATTCACCAAGAAGTTGATCCTTATCTTGAAATGACCGAAATTGCCGACCGCACACTACGTGCTAAGGGACCCGCTTTATTGTTTGAAAACCCTAAAGGTTATGATATCCCCGTACTAGCTAACTTATTTGGTACACCAGAGCGTGTTGCCATGGGAATGGGTAAAGAACACGTTAGCGAACTACGGGAAGTCGGTAAGTTGCTGGCATTTTTAAAAGAGCCAGAGCCACCAAAAGGCATTAGAGAAGCATTTAGCCAAATTCCAGTGTTTAAGCAAGTATTAAATATGCCTGCCAAAGAAGTTAAAAAAGCGCCTTGTCAGCAAGTTATTCTAGAAGGCGATGATGTTGATTTAACTAAGCTGCCAATTCAACACTGCTGGCCTGGTGATGTGGCTCCATTAATCACTTGGGGTTTAACCGTCACCAAAGGACCTTTCAAAAAACGCCAAAACTTAGGTATTTACCGCCAACAATTACTCGGTAAAAATAAAATCATTATGCGCTGGTTATCACACCGTGGCGGTGCTCTCGATTTTCAAGAATGGTGTAAAGAAAACCCAGGCCAACCTTATCCGGTATCGGTAGCATTGGGTGCTGATCCGGCGACAATCCTAGGTGCCGTCACGCCAGTGCCAGATACCTTGAGTGAATACGCCTTTGCCGGCTTGCTACGTGGTAGCAAAACAGAAGTAGTTAAGTCGATCTCCAATGATTTACAAGTTCCTGCCAGTGCTGAAATAGTTCTTGAAGGCTATATAATGCCGGGCGAAATGGCACCTGAAGGCCCTTATGGCGATCACACGGGTTATTACAATGAGGTTGATAACTTCCCTGTTATGACCGTGACCCACATGACACATCGTAAAGATCCTATTTATCACAGCACTTTTACTGGTCGTCCACCAGATGAGCCGGCAATTTTAGGGGTCGCACTCAATGAAGTCTTCGTACCTATTTTACAAAAGCAATTTCCTGAGATAGTCGATTTTTATCTACCGCCAGAAGGCTGTTCATATCGTATGGCGATAGTGACAATGAAAAAACAATATCCAGGTCATGCCAAGCGCGTGATGATGGGGGTATGGTCGTTCTTGCGTCAGTTTATGTACACAAAGTTTGTCATTGTCTGTGATGATGACGTTAACGCACGTGATTGGAATGACGTGATCTGGGCGATTACTACACGTATGGATCCCGCCCGCGACACTACTCTAATTGAAAACACTCCGATTGATTATTTAGACTTTGCATCACCGGTTTCAGGTCTTGGTTCAAAAATGGGTATGGATGCCACTAATAAATGGCCCGGCGAAACCACTCGTGAGTGGGGCGAACCCATTGTGATGGATCAAGCGACTAAAGATCGCGTCGATGAAATCTGGCAAAGCTTAGATATTCTTTAACAGCTCTTTTAGAGGCTATAAACTCACTATGCGGATATGTTATTATTGTTCAAATAAAGTGCGTATCCGCTAATTTAAGGTAAAACATGCAAACATTACACGCTGAAGTTGTCGCTATCAGCCCACTCACTGAATTTGTTCACAAAGTAATTTTAAAACCTGTTGAAAGCGTCACCTTTGAAGCTGGCCAATATTTGCAAGTAGTGCTTGGCGAAAAAGACAAGCGCGCGTTTTCAATTGCCAGCCGCCCTTCGCAGTCTGATGAGCTAGAACTCCATATTGGCGCATCTGCAGTTGATTCATATGCAATGCAAACTTTAGAGCATCTTCGCCAAGCCCATGCTGAGAAAACTCAGGTGTTGATTGAAGCCGGCTTAGGCATTTCACAGTTGCGTCTCCAATGCGAACGCCCAATTATTTTACTCGCTGGCGGCACTGGGTTTTCATACGCAAAATCTATAGCTGATCATTTAAGTGAAATCGGTTGTGAGCGTCCGGTATTGTTCTATTGGGGTGTGCGTGAAGAGTCAGCCTTGTATGCGCATACTGAAATGCAAACATGGGCCGATAGCCGTGAAAACTTTACCTTTATACCAGTAGTTGAAAACCCAACAGCTAGCTGGACAGGCCACACAGGCTACGTACATAAAGCGGTGATGAACGATATCGTATCGCTTGCCCCATATGATATTTACATGGCAGGGCGTTTTGACATGATAGGTATTGTCCGCGATGATTTCCTAGCACATGGTGCAATTCGCGAAAACATGTACGCCGATGCATTTGCATTTATAAAATAGTATAACCAGAGTAACCAGCTTAATTTTTATCCGTAAGCTGGTTACTGACACTCCCTGACAGCCCGCTATGATTTACTTAGCTCTTCTTAAACAAGGAGAACTATGATGACCACAAATTTAATCGAAGTTGTAAATTTCAAACTAAAGACTGATACAAATTTAGCGCAGTTCCATATCGCTAATAATGATTTTCAGCGTTATATTGATAACCAATCAGGCGTACTTTACCGCTCCCTTGCTAAACAAGCCGATACCCAGCAATATAGTAGTATCATTTATTTTGCTACGGTTGCTGATGCCCAAAAACTGCGTGATACATTTTTTGATAATGCTATTTGCCAACAGTACACTTCTCTCATTACAAAAGAATCGATAAAGCTGGAGCGTTTTGAAGTGCTTAGCCAAACAGCTTGCCAACAAAGCTAACACTGTATTTTTGAAAACAAGGATAACCAATGCACAAATCAGAGCGGCTATTTCAATTAGTAAACATACTTAAGAGTCGCCGCTTTGCGATCACTGCAAACGAACTTGCCAATAAATTACAGGTATCTCAGCGAACAATTTATCGCGATATTCAGCACTTACAGAGCTCGGGCGTGCCCGTTGAAGGTGAGGCAGGCACTGGCTATTTAATTACCGATTACGACCTACCACCGATGATGTTTACTCTTGAGGAGCTACAAGCACTGTTGTTAGGTAGTAAAATGGTCAGCGCTTGGACTGATCCACAGTTAGCGGCGAATGCCCAAGCTGCAATGACTAAAATTAATGCTGTGTTGCCTAACAAGTTAAAGCAACGCGTTGCAGAGCTGCCGTATTTAGTCTCTGCATTTCATCACGATAAAAGCCACCAAACGACCACTTTGATACTTCGTAAAGCCATCACTAATAAAACCTGCATTGAATTTCATTATCTAGATGTTAATCAACGACCAACTCAGCGTATTGTCGACCCTTTAGGACTGGTATATTGGGGCGCAAAGTGGACTCTTATCGCTTATTGTCAGTTGCGCAGTGACTACCGAGAGTTTCGCTTAGATCGTATTCAAAGCATTATTCCACTCGCCAAGGCATTTGATACTAATTCACAAAAAAGCTTAGCGCATTATATGGAGTTAGTGAAAGCCAAATACCAAACTCACTCTGATGGTCTGGCTCATAATTAAATTTAGCTGTGATTGTTGTTACCTATCAGCGCAATCAACATAAACAATTTCACAAACGGCCAATCCTTAACCATACTTTGAATAACTCATTAATTGGGAGAGACCCAAATGTTAAACACCAAAGTAAAAGATTTTATGCAGCGCAAGTTACCGCATATAACCCCTGAAACCGAGATGACCACAGCAATTGCAGAACTACAAAAATTCAAACTACTGGGAGCGCCAGTGTTTGATGATAATAAATGTTTAGTGGGCTTTATTTCTGAGCAAGAACTGCTAAAACCGTTAATGCAAAATAGTTATTTTTGTGACGGTGTGGTTAAGGTTTCACAACTGATGCAAACCGAGGTTGTAACCGTCAACGGCGACACCAACATAATGGAACTTGCAGAGCAAATGAAAACCGGTAAGCCGAAAAACTACCCTGTTGTAGAAGGCACTACGGTCATAGGCATGATAGGCCGTAGTGATATTCTTAAAGCCATGTTTGATAACTACCTAAGCTGCCAACGTGAGCATTAGGCGCATAATTTAATGGCTTGTGCATCGTAACTATCGAGCAGCGACTGCTTGCTTTAGTTGCTGTTTTTCAGCATCACTCAAGTATGCAATATCAAGTGCATTGGCTTGGGCTTTTTCCATATCAGCCTGAGTAAGGCCTGCAGCAGGTCCTGCAACCATGTATTCATGTTCAATTTCGATGCCTTCCACTGCGGGATCATCGGTATTAATACACGCTAAAATACCATGATCTAAGAAGCGCTTCAGTGGATGCACATCTAAACTGGCTACTGTGCTGGTTTGCACGTTACTAGTTAGGCACGATTCAATACCTATGCGTTTATCACGTAGGTAGTCCATTAGCTTGGCATCTTCAATAGCTTTGACACCATGGCCAATACGCTCAGCACCTAGCTCATTGATTGCTTGCCAAATACTGGCAGCTCCCAGAGCTTCACCGGCGTGAATCGTTGCGCTAAGGTAAGCATCACGTACTTGCTTAAAGTGATCGACAAATAACTCGCCCGGAAAGCCAATTTCATCACCAGCTAAGTCCACTGCAACTAAATCATTTTTAAACACGAGTAAGGCATCTAACTCTTGCTGGCAAACTTTAGTGCCATAAGTACGTGATAATATACCAATCAGGTTAGCTTTAACCGTGCTACTTTGAGTCGCACTTTTAATACCATCAACTACAGCTTCAACCACACCTTGTGGATGTAAGCCTTGGCTTTGTGCCATGTAGTAAGGGCTAAAACGCAGCTCTACATAATCAAGACCTTGTGCTTGCGCATCTTCAATATTTTCGATAGCAATACGCCGACACGCATCGTAATCACCCAATACCGTGACGCCCCAGTCAAGCTTTTGTAAAAAGGCCATTAAGTTAGGCTCAGGATCGATAACTTGCACATGCGGTATTAAGTCTGCAACATTATCAGCAGGCAGCTTAATATTGAACTGACGACCTAAATCAAGAATAGTTTGCGCGCGGACATTACCATCTAAATGGCGATGGATATCTAGCAAAGGGAGTTTTTTATTGATCATAATTAGCACTCAGTTCAGTTAATTTGCGCGGATCATACGCACTTAAATCGGTAATTCAAGTTTAGATCATTTTGTTTGTATTATTGAGGTCATTTGTCAGCCCCGATCGATAAAAGTACTAAAAATTAATCAGTACTCTGTTGTAGGTAATGCCATATGGTTTTAAATAGCTTTTCGGCATCGATTGGTTTTGTTAAATAGCCATCCATACCAGCTGCGAGAGCTTTTTTAACATCATCATCATGAGCATTTGCTGACAGAGCAATAATAGGAAGCTGATGTATAAATAGCTCATCACGAATCACTTTAGTGGCTTGCAAACCATCCATATTAGGCATTTGAATATCCATAAGCACTAAATCATAACGGGTTTCAGAGACCTTCTCAATGGCTTCAAAACCGTCACTGGCAACATCAGCAATACACCCTTTGGTTTTTAATATAGCGGTAGCAACATGTTGGTTTAGCGGATTATCTTCCACCAATAGGATCTTAAATTCAGCAAGCGATAAAGTACTCGTGTCAATCTCAGCAAAGAGAGGCTCTAATTGCTCGGCTTTAGTGAGAGGCGAGATACGTGGTAAGGTAAAAGTGAAAGTTGAACCTTGTCCTTCCTCGCTTACTAAACTAATATTTCCTCCCATCAATTCAACCAATTTTTTGCAAATACTTAACCCCAAACCTGTACCGCCGAACTGTCGCGAGGTAGAGCTATCGGCTTGTGCAAACGGTTGAAAAAGTTGCTGTTGAGCTACTTGGCTAATACCAATACCAGTATCACTGACACTAAAGTAAGTGACGTCTTGCTGCTGCCATACTTTGAGTGTGATTGTGCCTGTAGCGGTAAACTTAATCGCATTATTTAATAAATTCAACAAGACTTGCTTTAAACGTATTGGGTCGCTATCTAGCTGAAGATCCGCGTTGTTATCGAGTTCTAATATTAATTTCAGCGACTTTATATCAACGTCAAATTTCACCAAATTAACTAATTCATCAATAAGCTGATTTAACGCAATAGGCTCTTGTATTAAATCGAGTTTGCCAGCTTCCATTTTAGAGAAATCGAGTACATCATTTAATACTCGCAGCAACACACTCAGTGCACCATCAGCTTGTTCAATATAATGGCGGGCTTGTTGCCAATCTTGCTGTTGCAACGCTAAATAATGCAGACCTTTAATGCCATTGATCGGAGTACGTACTTCGTGACTCATATTCGCTAAAAACTGGCTTTTGATTTGACTTGCTTCATCTGCTTTTTGTTTTTCTTGACGCAACACTCGTGTTTGTTGAGCAACTTGCTCGCGCACCTGAATATTGGTGCCGGTCACTGAGATTAAAAAAGTGATCAGTAACCAAACAAATAACATCCCTAATATTTGTGCAAACCAATACATTATCCATGACGTTTGTGTTGTTGGTTCAAATAGCTGAACTTGCCAAATTCGCTGCCCGATAACTAACTGGTATTCACTCAGCAGTTCACTATCGGTGCGAGATGCGCGGTAGATTAGTTGTCGCTGCTGCGCATCAGTCACATCGTAGAAGTGCATACTTATTTGACTACGATGATTAACCTGCAAAGTATCAGCCAAGCGCGCTAAGTTAATAACGCCAATCACAAAGCCCCTAAAATCACCTTGCATATCTAAGTCACCAAAAACCGGAAAGAAAAACAATACCCCAGTATCATCATTGTTACTTTGTACAAGCTTCATCGGCTCGCTGATAATCAACTCATTTAATGCTTTTGACATCATCATCACATCACGGATTTGCGCATTTGAGGCTAAATCAAAACCTACTACCTCTTCATTACCCAGCATCGGATGTACATACTGTACAGGGTAATAACTGTCCCGTTTAGTCACACTCTGCCACTGTTGCTGGGGTGATTGCTCTTTTATATAAAATTCATTAAAGCCTTCTAGACGAATTTGTTGTTGGTATTGAGCAACCGTTGATAACGGTACATTTGGCACCCATTCTAGGGCAAGTACTTCATTGCTGTAATTAAGTTGAGTTGTAGTAAAACGCTTAAATTCAGCGTAACTGACTTCATCACTACTGGCAAAAAAAGTAGAAAGCAGAGCTAAATGCGCCGATACCTCATCTAATTTATGATTTATTTCCAACCGCACTTCAGCTACTTTTGCTTCTTGCTTTTGAATATCTTTGTCTTTTTTCACACTTGCCGCAGCATAAAAGCTAATACTTATAACGACATAAATAAGGATTGAAGGTAAAATTACTTGTAAGCGATGGCGCATCTGCTCGTAATTAAAAGCCGCCAATATTAACGGTGTAAAAATTAACACCCCAATACTGTCGCCAATCCACCACGCCACAAAGTTATCAAAAGCGGTATGTACCGGTATTATATTATTGGACACCAATAAGCTAGTGCCTATCGCTGCAGCAATCACACAGCAAACAGGCCCTGCAATGATCAAGCTTTGTACACTGTGTTTTAAAGAGGATAAGTCTAGCGGAGCTTTAATTATTTTAACGATGCAATAGCAGCCTACCCAGGCCTGCAAAACGGCTGCAAAAGATACAGCTAAAGCTTGTAAGAAAACCTGCCAATGCAGAATATCAGCAACACGATCGAGATGAATCATATTGGTGAGTAAAGCACCGAGCAAAACCCCAACTAAGGCGCGTCGCCCGCACAATAAAAACCCTGCAAGGGCAATGCCTGATGGTGGCCACGAAGCCACAGCATAACCATCAATAGCGAGCAGCGAATTACTGAAAAACCCAGTAATAAAATAAGCAAAAGTTAAACCAAACGTCAGAGTAAATATATTTTGCAATGCTCTGGCGCTCCTATTCAGGCCTCAACTAACTGTAATTACAAATAAAGGTCGAGTGCTTTTTGGGGTTGT
Organism: Pseudoalteromonas sp. SG44-1; assembly: GCF_014164315.1. NCBI lineage: Bacteria > Pseudomonadati > Pseudomonadota > Gammaproteobacteria > Alteromonadales > Pseudoalteromonadaceae > Pseudoalteromonas > Pseudoalteromonas sp. SG44-1. The sequence goes on along the minus strand of NZ_JACJEW010000003.1, from coordinate 151,202 downwards.
GCGCTTTTACTATAACTAAGCTGTGCTTGTACTAAATATTCTTTGCTGTTCTCTGTGTTTAACGCTTTATCGAACACCCGAGCAGCAAGCTCATACTCACCATGAGCATTAGCTAAGCATGCAAGTGCCAGTAACAATGCTTGATTATCCGGCTCTTTTTTTAAAGTATCTTGTAAACTCGCCTGTAACTTTAATGCGTCTCCAGGGGCGGACACTTTTAATATATGTGCAAGCTCAATATGCTGCTCTGGTTTTTTCAGCATTTTAAGTAAACTTAATTCAATCTCATTTAAACGCCCAGCTTTTGCCATCGCAGCTAAGTAACAGCTATGCGCTTTTACTTTTACGTTTTTAGATAGTTGCTGATACTTATCGGTTAATTGCGATTCTGGCTGTGCCATAAAGTAGGTGGTTAATAATATCGACCATTGGCTATCTGTTAACGCTTTTTTACTTAGTAAACGCGGCATAAACTGCTCAAGCGCAGTCCATTTTTGCTGTTGCACAAGTACTTCGGCATACAATTTCAGCTCCAGCGCGGTGGCTTTTTTAGCTTCCGCTAACGCTTTTAATTCACTGCTTACTGTGCTGCAATCACCACTGGCTAACCAGAGTTTAGCCGCTTTTAGTTGGTTTTCTGGTGAAATTTGGTCAAGTAATCCAATCGCTTTGCTTGTGTCATTATTTTGTAAAGCCGCTTTAGCTAATAACGCATAGCGCACATCTTGCCAATTATCAGCCACGCTATTGTTCCCCAATGCCAGTTCTAGCTGTTCGCTATCACCACTGATCAGACTCCATACAGCTTGTTCAATCGCCGCTTGTTTACGCTCCTCACTACGGGCAAAAAAACGATGGCGAGTATTGCTGTATAAAGACAAAATATAACGAATAAGCTTATAAGTTAAATACAAACCCAGCGCGATAACCAAAATGGTCGCGCAAAAAGCAACGATAGACCCTTCAATAGTAGTTTTATTAAACGAAATTAATACATAACCCACTTCACCTATTAACATAGGCGATAAAGCAAGTAATACAGCAACTGCTAAAATAACCAATATTAAGCGGATCATTTTGCCCACTCCTTGATCTGCTCAGTACTTTGCAAAGTGATAGCTGGACTAAAGTTTAACTGCTCTTTGCTCAACTCCTGCAGCGCTTTAAGCGTACTTTTAGTTAGTGCTTCATCATGTTGGAAATAATCTTTTACTAATACTTCGGCTTGACTCAGAGCAGTAAAATAAATACTGGCTTGTTTAGTCAAAAGCGCATCTTGAGCTTGCGATAAATATAAACTTAATCGCTGTTGGATCAAATGACGCTCGTACTCTGTCAATAAAGGTTCAATAGCGATATCTTCACGTTGGCGAATTTTAATAAAGTTATCTTTAAATTGCTGCCACGAATTAGCTAAATTTTGCTGCCAATCACTAACGTTTTCGCTCAATACATGTTGCTCTTTTTGATCTACTTCTTGTGGTAATGCCACCGCATTGAAAACGAGCTTATCTACTTGCCCAAGTACACCGTGCAGCTTTAAATAAATTGCTTCTATTGCAACCGGCTCAACAGTGCTAAGCGCTTGCAAATCTTGATAAATTGCTTGGCGAATAGCGCCAGTTCCTGGATGCTCTGCTAATAACGTATCTAATCGAGTTAATACTGCCGCCGCTCCATTATAATCATGCTCAGCCCACAGTTTAAACTCAGCCATACGCTGCAAACTAGTCACCTCTTGTGGATTAAGACTATATGTTTGTTGCTCTGCACGCTGCAAGGCGGCTGCTAATTGTTTTGCCGTGTTATCTGCATTTTCAGCTAAGCTAGCAGCAACTTTTTGCTCACTATTAAACAGCGCTTGTTGCAAGGTTTGCTGCGCAACTTTCACTGCTTGCAGCTCTTTACCGAGTAATTGGTTGTCAGCTGATAACTGATTAACTAACAGATTTGCTTGCTGTTGTGTATGAAGTTTTTGGTAAAACTGAAAACCAACACCAGAGGCCACAATCAACGAGATAAGTAATGCTAAGCTGCCAGTTTTACTTATTTTTTGTTTGTTTTTTTGGTTCGTTTCTTGTTTCATAGCAAAGTCTTTTTTTGTTGCCGAAGCAGAGTCTGCAACCTTAGCATTCGCCTTGGTTGAACTGCTTGGCGTTGCTTTAGGGTCAGCAAGCTGTGATGTTGGCTTTGTATCTTCACTCATAATGTTACCTTCGCTAATACAAGTAAACATAGCGCTATCGCTTGCACCTGCAGCAATGTGTATATTTGCCGAGTCAATCTGTTGCGCCGCAAGGTATTCACTAATGCGAGCACTGGCAACATAAAACTGGCACTGTCTGATCCACTCTAATTGTTTTGCGCCCAGTTCACGAAAAATCGCATCAACTGCCGCATTACTTGTTATGACTATACCTTTAACATCAATGCTTTGCCAGTGGTCTAGCCAGTCAGTTGCATTACCTTCTACAGGGCCTCGTTGATAAACCACTAAATTATTTAAAAATGCCCCACGTTGCTTTAAGTTTTTTGCAATCGTTGCTCGGCCATATTTACCTTTGACCAACACTATATTTAGACCATCAACTTGCTGTAATGATTTTAAAGCCAGTAATCCTTCAGAATCATGCAGTTTAGGCACGGCTGCTCGTACGCCGAATGCCTGCCAAATGGCCTCTGCCGTTTGTTCACCTACGGCATAAAATTGCGCTTTAGTATTGATATCGGGTTTAAGTGCCAACAATGCTTTGACAGCATCTTGGGAGATAAAAATAATTTTATCTGCATTCAGTAAAGGGGTCAGTTGAGTATTATCTGGGGTTAAGTAATCAATTTTCAAAACCGGAAATAAAGTCGCCTGATAACCCCCTTGCGACAGTTGCTCTGCAAGGTCGGCGCCTTTTCCATGTGGGCGAGTTATCAGGATCTGTGACATTTATGCGTCTCTATATACTTCAGCTAAAATTTTATCTGCGCCTAAAGCAAGTAACTGTTCAGCCAGTTGCACACCAAGCTGTTCAGCATCAATTGCTTTACCACTGATCTCAGCGCGTAAAATTTCGCTGCCATCAATTGCGCCCACTAAACCACGTAAATGTACTTGCTCGCCATCAACTAAAGCATAAGCGCCAATTGGCACTTGGCAACCACCTTCTAAACGGCGATTCATTGCACGTTCGGCATTAACACGAATACGTGTCTCGTTATGCTCAAGTGGTGCGAGTAACGCTTGGGTAACCTCGTCATCAATACGGCATTCAATACCTACAGCGCCCTGACCATTCGCTGGTAACGATTCTTCTGGTTCAATAAATGCTTTAATACGGTCATGCATCTGTAAACGAATTAAGCCAGCAGCAGCTAAAATAATCGCATCATATTGGCCATCATCAAGCTTAGCTAGGCGAGTATTGACGTTACCGCGTAAATCACTAATTTCTAAATCAGGACGCAGTTCACGAATTTGACACTGACGACGCAAACTCGATGTACCAACAATAGCACCTTGTGGTAGCTGTGCAATGTTAGCAAAGGTATTTGACACAAATGCATCGCGTGGATCTTCACGTTCACAAATTGTATGCAGTGCTAACCCTTCAGGAAAATCAACAGGTACATCTTTCATTGAATGCACAGCGATATCTGCACGGCCATCTAACATGGCCTGCTCAAGCTCTTTAACAAATAGTCCTTTGCCACCGATTTTTGCAAGTGGTGTATCAAGAATAATATCTCCTTGCGTCGACATTGGTACTAGCTCAACAGTAATGCCGGCATGGAAATGCTCTAGCTGTGCCTTTACAAATTCAGCCTGCCACAGTGCTAATGCACTTTTACGCGTGGCGATACGAATAAGTTGAGGTTTTTTTGTCACGTTTTCAGTCATAAAAGGAGTCCAATTAATTTTCTTTGCTGAGCCTAAAGGTGAATAAACACTTACTCAGCTAAAATGCGAAATTCTTTTTGTGCCAATAAATGGCCCTGTTCGTCAACAACATCAACACGCCAGTTGCCAACTTGTTCAGGTAAAATAGTTTTATTAGAGTAAGTGCGATACCGAGGAGACGTTACACCAAGCTCAATACTAGCTAGCACTTCATTTTCATAGCGCCAAACATGCTTGACCGTCTGCCCTTGCATATTTTTAAGCTCACTAAAAAATGCCATTGTTTCAGTAAATTCATTTAAACGCACATCCGCTTTAAAAACATTAACGGGTTCACGATCAACCACTTCACGGGTCAATACTGCGCGGCTTACTTTGTCGGTATCAATTTTTGCACCAAGAGCAACGCTGGCAATATGTGCGGATGTAGCAAAACTATCTGGTTGCTCCGCACTAACGTCACTCTCTACTGGCTCATTATTGGTATTTGTAGCAACAATAGTATTAGCTGCAAGTGCTTGGCTTTGTTCGGGCTGATTACTATCAACAATTTGCTGCTCTGGGCTATCAGTTATCATCGCCATTTTTAGCGATTCACTTTTATCATCCACTACACTAGCATCATTACCATCATCAGCAATATCAGTGAGTGTCGACGCTTCGCTGATTACCTCAAACTCTGTATTGTCTGCTACCGTTGTTGAAGATGCTAAAGGCGCGTCTTCTTCGCTTGTCTGTGCAACAGACTCGGCGGGGCTATCAAGGGGTTGTTGTTGATCATTTTGCTCAGCATTAACGGAGCTCAACAGGCTATAAGTAAAAATAACTAACGCAAATATCATCAGTAGCGTAACGGTAACAATGCGCTGCCAATGCCATTGATAGGTTACCTCAGGCGCGATAGGTGCAGCCTCTCGACTCATACTTGCAGTGATCACTATTTTTTGTTTCATTTTAGCCTCGGCTACTCAACACTATTTAACTTAAGCGCGCGATCAACCAGTGGCGAATAGCCATTAGTTCTTCCCCGCAGAGCTGATGGCCCATTGGGTAATCTTGCCAACTTACATCCATGTTATGCGTTGTAAGTATGTCAAACGCATGACGACCTGCATCATAAGGTACTACTTGATCTTGGCTACCATGAGCCATAAATACCGACAAATCTGTATGTTTAGCTTCAGCCGTTAACTTATCTGGCACGCACATATAAGTCGAAAGCGCCATTACACCTGCCAGTTTCTGAGTTAAACGCGGTGCTAAATGTAGCGCAATAACGCCACCTTGAGAAAAACCAGCCAATATTATTTTATCTGCAGGAATACCTTTACCAAGCTCTTGCTCAATCAACTGCTCAACCTTCGCCGCTGATTCGCGTACCCCAGTTTCATCAGCACGCTTGTCTAGATCCATAGATTTAATATCATACCAAGAACGCATTGCCATACCACCATTTATGGTGACCGGTTGTACCGGAGCATGCGGGAACACAAACCGCACACCTAATTCATCAGGCAATGCAAGTTGCGATGCGACAGGTAAAAATCCATCGCCTGAATCGCCTAAACCATGTAACCAAATAATCGTTGCTTGATGCTGGCCTTTTGCCGCGTATTCTACAAACTCTAAACTCATAGTGCTGATTGCCATTCTACCGTTTGGCCAGCTTGACGCGTTGTTGCTTCATTCATAAACTGCCAAAATTCTGCGCCCGAGCGATTATCAATCCACTTATCGCCACGCAATTCAAAATGGTGACCATTAAACTTAGTCGCAACCCATACTTGATGCAAAGGAGCTTGCTTATTAATCACAATTTTACTGCGATCAGCAAAAATAATCTCCAAAATACCTTGTGCAGATTCATAGTCTAAGTCAGCTTCACAGTCATCCACTTGTTCTTCAATGGTAAACATAAGAGCTTCGGCTAATTGGTGGTATTCATGATCAGTCATTATTGTTTCCTTTTACGGGCATTTAGCCAGATATTCGGTACGAATTGCATGCAGCTAGTGTAACAGGAATAAATTCATCCGCGAATAGCTGCATTTTTTAGATATTCTGTTAATCTGCGATTATAAAGCCAGCAACACGATTAATCTAATGAAAGAGATGCATCTTAAACAATTAAAACGACTTTCCCCACTTGGTGTACTACTCATCACTTTAGCTGGCTGCGGACAAAGCGGGCCACTGTATTTGCCAGAAGATAAAGCCGAGCCAAATAAACCACAACAAGTAACAACTCCAGTTACGCAAACACAGTCATCAACAATTGAATCGAAACAGGACCAATAATGGACTTTTTTGACTATAAAAATAATCAGCTGCATGCTGAAGACATCGCTGTCAAGGAGCTCGCCGCACAATACGGTACGCCTTGTTATATATATTCTCGCAAAACCTTTGAGCGTCATTACCTTGCCTTTGCACAGGCCGCGACCAATCATAAAAACTTAGTTTGCTATGCTGTAAAAGCCAATTCAAACATTGCTGTTTTAAATGTGCTGGCACGCTTGGGCTCAGGTTTTGATATTGTTTCTAAAGGTGAGCTTGCCCGCGTCATTGCGGCCGGAGGCGACGCTAGTAAAGTGGTTTTTTCAGGGGTTGCCAAAACAGCAGACGAGATTGCCTACGCACTCAAGCTCGGGATTAAATGTTTTAATGTTGAGTCTGTCTCAGAGCTAGATCGTATTTCCCACGTTGCCAGTGAACTTAATTTAGTCGCGCCAATTTCAATTCGTGTAAACCCTGATATCGATGCGAAAACCCATCCGTATATTTCAACGGGTTTAAAAGAAAATAAATTCGGTATCGATATTCTTACTGCAACAAGTGTTTATCAGTATGCTGCGTCATTGCCTGGCCTAAAAATCACCGGGGTTGATTGTCACATTGGCTCACAGCTGACTGAAATCAAACCATTTCTCGAAGCACTAGACAAAGTACTGGCTCTAATTGACGATTTAAAAGCCAACGGTATTGAACTCAGCCACTTAGATATTGGCGGCGGTTTAGGCGTACCATACAATGGCGAAGCGCCACCGCATCCAAGTGAATATGTGGCACATATCACCGATCGTTTAACTGATTATCAACACTTAGAGCTTATTTTTGAACCGGGCCGTGCGATTGCTGCCAATGCGGGTATTTTGGTTACAAAAGTTGAGTTTATAAAACAAAACCAAGATAAGTTTTTTGCAATCGTTGATGCCGGTATGAACGATATGTTGCGCCCTGCTTTATATCAAGCATGGCAAAAAATTGTGCCGGTAACGCCTCGTAATGACGACACACCCACATACAACTTTGATATTGTCGGTCCGGTGTGTGAAACCGGTGATTTTTTAGGTAAAGATCGCCTGTTAGCCTTACAACAAGGTGATTTACTTGCCCAGCGCAGCGCTGGTGCCTACGGCTTTACCATGAGCTCAAATTATAACTCACGGCCACGTGTGGCAGAGATCATGGTCGATGGCGAGCAGAGTCATTTGATCCGCGCGCGTGAAACTCTGGAAAGTCTATGGCAAGGCGAGAAAATTTTACCATAAACTTTTTGTAACGAGGCTGCTCTGTGGCATGATTAGCGCAGAGCAACCCGAATTAGAGCGCTATGTTAGTTAATTTTTCCAAAATGCACGGCCTAGGCAACGATTTTGTTGTAATTGATAACATTACACAAAACGTTTTCTTGTCACGAGACCAAATAAAAAAACTGGCAGATCGCCATTTCGGCATCGGCTTTGACCAACTATTAATGGTTGAAGCGCCTTATTCTCCCGATCTTGATTTCCATTATCGTATTTTTAATGCTGACGGTAACGAAGTAGAACAATGCGGCAATGGTGCTCGGTGTTTTGCCCGTTTTGTACGGATGAAAGGCCTTACAAATAAACATAAAGTCACCGTATCTACCAAATCAGGTAATTTAACCTTATACATAGAAAAAGATGGCCAAGTCACCGTCAACATGGGTCACCCTAATTTCGAACCGAGCAAAATTCCACTCAAAGCGACTAAGCGTGAACTGACTTATATTATTCGAGCAGAAGAACACACCGTATTTAGTGGTGCAGTATCAATGGGTAACCCACATTGTGTACTTGAAGTTGATGATATAGAGACAGCTGACGTCAGCACTTTAGGCCCGCTACTTGAAAATCATGAACGTTTTCCACAGCGCGTTAACGTGGGGTTTATGCAAGTGATTAATTCTGAGCATATTAAATTGCGAGTTTGGGAACGTGGCGTTAACGAAACGCTCGCCTGCGGTACAGGCGCATGTGCAGCAATGGTAATTGGCCAAATTCAAAGTAAATTATCCACTACAGTACAGGTCGATTTACCGGGCGGTAGTTTGCAAATTCGCTGGCAAGGTGAAGGCCATCCAGTGCGAATGACCGGCCCTGCAGAGCATGTATTTGATGGGCAGGTCGCTTTATGAGTAACTCAAACGACCAAGTAACTAGTGAGCAAGTGAGTGAGTTTTTACAACAAAACCCATTGTTTTTAGCTCAAAATCCAGCACTATTAGCCCAACTTGAGCTGCAGCAAGTACAAGGCGCAACCTCATTGGTGCACATCCAACAGCGTCAATTGCGTGAACACAACACCATGTTGAAAAGCAAAATTGACAGCTTAATTAAGCACGCAAAAGAAAATGAGCTAATTTATAGCTTGTTCAGCGAGTGTCATCGCCAGCTTTGGACTAACTACGACTTTAAAACTTTAGCAATAAACTTACGCAATATTATTTGTACTAATCCGGCGATTAATGAATGCCACTTGCTTAAGTATGATAAAAAGTTTGCGCAACTAATTGAACACCGCTTAGAGCATAATGGCGTTTATCTGGGTCGCGTAAATCAGCAAGAGCGAGATTTACTGTTCAGCCCTGCTACACAATCAACTGCGCTCTATTTAATTGGTAACAGTCAGCACCCTATCGCTATTTTGGCCTTTGGCAGTGATGATGCAAACCACTTCGAACCGGCAAAAGATAGTTTATTTGTACTTGAGTTTGTTCGCTCACTGCAACTTAGACTGTTGGAATTGGAACTAGAGCAGGCATGAGCGAGCAGCAGCCGCCAAATGTTGAGCAATTATGTGACAAACTAAGCGATAAGTGGCGCACGCCAATCCTATTATTTAGTGATTATCTGCGCTTCGAAAGACAATACTCACCACACACTATCAGCCAGTACACCAGCCAACTTAACTTCGCTGCATTGTATTTCAGCAAACTGTGTAATGATTGGTCAAGCGTACAGGGTGAGCATATACGCCGTTACAGCATGCAACTTAGAAGCAAGCAACTAAGTGGCCGTACGATTAGTTTAAAGCTCAGCTGCATTCGCAGTTTGTATAAGTTTTTAAAAACCAAAGATATCAGTCAACAAAACCATTATCATAATCCGGCAGAAGCAATCAAAGGCCCCAAGTTTGCCAAACCCCTGCCTAAAAACCTTGATGTAGACCAAATGGCACGGTTACTTGATATTCACGATGATGATCCTCTTGCAGTTCGCGATCAGGCGATGATGGAGCTGATGTATTCATCTGGCTTACGCATTAGTGAGTTAGTTGGTGCCAATATACAAGATATAAATCGCAGTGCGGGGGAAATATTAGTCCGCGGTAAGGGCAACAAAGAACGCCTGTTACCAGTGGGAGGCAAGGCGCTAGAATCATTAAATAAATGGCTTAAACTACGCCCTCAATTTGCTCATCCAGAAGAAATTGCAGTATTTGTCAGTAGCAAAAAGTGCCGTATTTCAGCACGTCACGTTCGGCTTCGCATGCAAGAGTGGGGAATAAAACAAGGTATTAGCAGCCAAGTACACCCACATAAATTACGCCATTCATTTGCATCACATATTTTAGAATCATCGGGTGACTTGCGAGCAGTACAAGAGTTATTGGGTCACAGCAGTTTATCGGCCACCCAAGTGTATACCCATTTAGATTTTCAGCATTTAGCTAAAGTGTATGACAACACGCACCCTCGCGCTAAAAAACGTTCAAATACCGACTAGCCAGGAGCTTATATGATCCGCTTTAATCGTGCCATTTCACCTTTTACCGTATTGAGTTTTGACTTAGACGACACCTTATACAATAACCATCCGATAATTACAGCAGCCGTTCAAGCACAGATAAATTATCTAAATGCATTGCCAAACTGGCAAGCACAAGGTAAAGACTATTGGCAACAATGCCGTGAGCAGGCGCTACTTGATAACCCCGAGTTAGTCGACAATGTTACGCAGTGGCGCAAAAGCACTCTGCGTACAGCACTGGCAAAGCTCGGTTATCAAAACGCAGAGCTCGAACACCATGCTAATAATGCTTATCAAGCATTTGCTGATGCCCGCAGCCAAATTGTGGTGGATGATAAAGTGCTCGATTTACTTTCACAACTGAGTAAACGCTATCGCTTAATTGCTATTACCAATGGTAATGTAGAAATTGAACGTTTTAACTTAAATGGTGTATTTGAACTGGTTTTACAAGCAGGTATTCACGGTAAAGCTAAACCTCATACCACGATGTTTGAACAGGCCGCCGCAGCGCTTGGCGTACCAACCCGACATATTTTGCACATCGGCGATAGTTTAGACACCGATGTACAAGGTGCGCATAATGCGGGTTGTCAGTCACTTTGGTTAAATGACCAACCAGCTAAATATGCCTACAAAGGCTTAGCCGATATTGAAATAACTGATATTCAAGCGCTTAAACACTTTTTAAGCCAGCCATAATATTCTAGGAGCGAGCAATGAAAGGGACTGCTGTTACTAAATTTATCACGCTGCTGCTACTGCTATCAGTGGCACTTAATGGCTATTTATTGTGGCCACAACAGCAAGCAACAGCCCCACAAGCAGCCGTTAAATTGTCGCCATCAGTTATCGTTGAAAACAATCAGCAATCACTCTATCAGCAAGCTCTACAGCAATTTAATCAGCGACAGTTTACGGCTGCCTTAGCCAGCTACCAAGCATTAACTACAAGCCAGCCATTACAAGCTGAACAACTTTACTTTTTATGGTTAGATAAACTCGATAACTGGTTAAAAAATAATGAGCTCACAGCTGCTGAGACTTTTTTGCAATTATTTTTAAATAGCTATCCATACGATATACATATGTTGCAGCTTGATGCCGAACGTTTAGTGAAAAACCAGCAGCTACACCAAGCTATTGTTGCGTTATTCTCATTGCAATCACTTGCCAATGAAAGCCAGCAAGCAGCCATTAATATGCGTTTAATACAATTGACCATCGCACAAATAAAAACGCTTACAGAGCAGCACGCGTGGCAAAAAACCATTAATCAAACCTTAGTGTGGCTTGATTATGATAACGAAAATCCTAATTACTTATTCGCACTCGCTAATGCATATTACCATCTCGGTGACCTGCTAAGCGCGCAAGCAACATTAGATCGCTTTCCTTTGGAGCATCCATTACAAGCGAAAGTTGCTGAATTACAAACACGCATAGCACAAGCGCAAAGCGGTATTGATCTGGTGCCATTACGTCCATACGGCGCACACTATTTATTAGATATGCAAATCAACGATGCGCTCAACACCCAACTAATGATAGATACCGGGGCAAGCTTTACCGTATTACCAAATAACGTATTTCAAGCATTACGGCCAATACCCGACTATATTGATAGCTTAAGCATCAATACCGCCAACGGCCAAGTAATCGCAAAACGTTACCAACTTGATTCAATTTTAATTGGCCAGCAATATATTGAAAACTTTGAAGTGTTAGTAATTGATAACCATAGTGGGTATGGATTACTCGGCATGAATTTTTTACAGTTGTTTAAATTTAATATTAATCAACAAACTAATCAGCTAGAGTTAGCTAAATAAGGATGACTATGACACTCAACGATTTTTTAAGCCGTCTGGCTAATGAGCCACACACCATTGCATTTGCCGATACGATGGCAGTGATTGAAGCAAACTATACTTTTACAGCCTGCGCATTCAATAACCACGGCTTAAAAAGTGCCGTTGGTGAAAATAATGGCTCATGTAAAATTTTTGCTTTTGCTAAACTAAACCAACTAAGTAAACAAAATACTCTAGATTGCTTTGGCGCGTTTTATCGTGATGATGTACTTGGCAATCCTAATGAGCACGATCACATGAACATTCGCACATTTATGTTAGCACCAGAAGTAACCCCCTTCTTGGGCATTACTTTTGATGGCGAACCATTAACAGCTAACTAAGTGATTTTTCCATAAAGTAGCGGGTGCCAGAGCGAGGATAATTATCGAGTTGATATTTAACTTCATAACCACGATGTTCATAAAATGGTTTAGCTTGAAAATCTAAAGTATCAAGCTGAACTTGCAGCGCACCTAACTGCTTACCCTTTAATTCGATCGCGCTAAGTAACGTACTAGCTAGGCCTTGACCGCGTGCTTTTTCATCACACCAAAGCCAATTTATTTGTAACCAGTTACCAAATAATTGAGCAGCTACAGCCGCCACCACTTGCTGATTTTCATCAACAAATTTACACCCCAATGGCAGTCTTTGTGCATCAAAGTGAGCTTGATTATAAGCAACTATTTGCTCACGCAATAACTGTTCTAATACCTGTGAATCATCATTTTCAAACTGATACATGGTCGCTTTTTACCAAGTTAAAAGGTCAGTTTAAATGACTAACAAGTTAATATAAATGATTTTTACCGTAAGGCACCTCAAGCATATTACTGCCCACTTTTTCACTCTGGCCACACATTTCATCGTATGCGCTGGTATGACGCAATACCATTTGCGCATAACTAAGGTGGTCGAGTCGTTTTTGAATATGCAATGGGCTTAAGCCACGAATAAACTCCCCCTGCTCATCCGTTACATAATACTCAACATTGTTGATCATCACCGACACTTGGTATAAAGCCATTTCCAATGAGTGAACAATAACTTTTTGCAAAGGCTGATGGTTTTTAAGTTCTGATAATTTTATCGCCATGGTGAAACCCTTTTTACAGTGGATTAAGTTATCTGTACGTTGCTTTGATATACTTTGATCAATTTAAACCGAAGCGACTTAATTTATGAGCGAGAAAACTCGTCTAGCTAAATACCTTGCCCATGCTGGCGTTTGTTCTCGTAAACAAGCCTCGCGGCTGATTGATGAAGGTGTGGTGAGCGTAAATAAACGCCCAGCCAATCATATTGATCACGTTGATGATAACGACGATATACGCGTCAATAACACGCGCGTACAAGGTAAAGCAACGCGCATTTATTATGCCTATCACAAACCGGTAGGAATTGATTGTAAACTCAATCAACATGACCCTAGCAGCTTAATTCACCATCTACCAACAGAGACCCGCGTATACCCGATTGGCAGGCTAGATAAAGATTCTCGTGGTCTGTTAATACTGACTAATGATGGTGAATTTTGTAATCAGCTGATCCATCCTGACTTCCACCAACCAAAACGTTATTTAGTCACTGTTGATAAACCGCTTAATGATAGCTTTAGCCAAAAAATGGCAAATGGTGTGCCTGTTGATAAACATATCACACTGCCATGCACCGTGGAGAAAGTAGCCGACTGCCAATTTAGTATTATTTTAAAGCAAGGGCTGAATCGCCAAATCCGAAAAATGGCCCATTACTGTGGCTATAAAGTGATTGACCTTTACCGAGAACAAATTGCCGAGCTTAATTTGGCCACCCTAAGCCTGCCAGAAAATACCTATCGTAAAATAAATAAATCTGACATTTTAAAAAACTAATTATTTTTATATAAAATAGTTGCAAAGTTTGATTACAGGTGTAATCTTAAGTTAAAGATTACACCTGTAGGCAATATATATATGATTGAATTATCAAAAGCAGAATTTGAAGTGCTCGATGCACTTTGGCTGAACTACCCTGCTACAGCAAGCCAAATTATCGAGCGTTTAAGCGATGATAAACAATGGCACGAAAAAACCATTAAAACCTTACTCGGTCGGTTAGTAAAAAAAGGCGCACTCAGCTTTGAAAAAGATGGCCGCCAGTATATTTACACTCCTTGCATGGAACGCGCTGAATACACGCTAAAAGAAAGTCAAAATTTTATTGAGCGTTTTTTTAGTGGCCGTATCGCGCCGTTAGTCAGCGGTTTTGCTAAATCTGAGCAACTTTCTCAACAAGACATCAACGAACTTAAAAAGGTGATTGATGACTGGGAAAAACAGCAAAAGTAAGGGCTTAATATGTTAGAAAACACCTTTAACTGGCTTCTTGAGCAGCAACTATTAATCAGCTTACTGATACTCAGTTTGCTGGTTTTAGAACGCTATTCACTAAAATGGCTCAATGCTAACTTTGTCTATAAGTTATGGCTAATGTTACCAATCACATTACTGCTAGCAAATATGCCAGAGCATTTTAAGCCGCTGCCAAACAACGTCATTAGCACTATGCTGATCAGCCCCAAGCAAGGTTTTTCAACAACGATTAGTATTAGTTGGGTACTAGTTTATAGCGCTATATTTAGCGTACTGGCGTTAACTGCCATCGTGGTACACCTGCGGTTTATCAACCAATTACGATTAACCAATCTTGATGATAAAGTGCTGATTGACGCACATCCCGACATGCAACTATTACAAAGTAGCGCCGTTAGTACACCAATGGTTATAGGGCTATTCAGTAATCAGCTAGTCCTACCAACCGCCTATACACAACACATTGATAGCACTGCGTTAACGCTGATCATTGAACATGAAAAAGTACATATAAAACGCGCCGATAATTTATTTAATGCGCTGGCATTAATGGCCACATTGCTGATTTGGTTTAATCCACTGGCTTGGCTTGGCTACATGAACTTTAGACGCTTGCAAGAGCTGTCGTGCGACGAAAAAGTACTGACCAATAAAACTACTCAACAACGCATTTTATACAGTAAAGCTCTGATCAACTGTGCAGCAAATAGCCGTGCAGGGTTAATAGCTTACTCACACTATGGAGATAAAAACACGATGTTACAACGACTCAATCAAATCAAACACACCGGCAATAGCTCAATGATTGCCAAAGGCGCTTTACTTATTTTTGCAGCGGGTATGATCAGCAGCTTTGCTATCGCAAAACAACCAGAAGCAATAAGTAAGGTGCAAGCTATTTCACCCATCATGCGTATTGAGCCTCTTTACCCGATACAGGCAGCTGAACAAGGTATAAGCGGTTCAGTAGTATTAAAATACGATATTAGCCCAGCCGGAAAGACACAAAATGTGTCGGTTGTGAATGCCAAACCTGAAAGAGTATTCGATAAAGAGGCAAAAAAAGCGCTAATGCAATGGCAATATAAGCCTTCAAATTCAGGCTTTAAAGGTGTATTGGTACAGTTAGACTTTGCAATTGACAGTAATTACAAATCAGAACAACTGATTGAAAAGGTGACTGTTGCGGCTAAGTAAATTTTAACAACCAAGACCCTAAAGCAAGCGCCTTATTGAAGCCGCTTGCTTTAGCGTTTTAAAAAACAAAGCTTATACCAATCAACTTAAATATTTAAACATTCTAGCGAACTAAATAAAGCGCTAACTGCGTTATAATTTTTTCAAGTAGAACAACTACATGTCAAAATTTACGCCTTGTTATCACTGTATTTATCTGTCGCTGTAAATGGTCAGGAACTTAACATGATTGGTATTACAAGCACACAACAATCATAGCGACTGCAGCAGCTAAACCAACCAGCCATGATAAAGAACGCAGTACGTCTAAATTTAGATAGTAAAAAGCACAATATAGAACGCGGGCAATAATATGAGTAATGGCTAATAGCTCAGTAACTTGGTGGACATTATTGGTGCCCAGCACGGTGGCTAACGCTACAGCAAACACGGCCAATGATTCAAAACAATTTTGATGTGCTGCCAGCGCCCTTGCGCCAAATCCGGTGAGCTTAGACTGTTGCTCTCTTGGGTGCTTATTATCGTAGCCATCGAGCTTGTTCATTGCAAATGCCACGGGGGCCTTGGCAAAGTAAGGCATCAGTACAGCAAGTAGTGCGCAAATAAGTAATATCGTCATCGTTACTCCTAATCATAGTTTTCATTAACTTAGCACAGCTAAACTGATCGCGTAATTGACTTGAGTAATAAAAAAGCCGCAATGACTTATATGAATAAATACAAGGCATTGCGACTAACAATAACATCGCGATAACTATAGCCCAAAAAGTTGGATTTGCAGCTGTGGCATATTGTCGCAGCAAAGATATTTTCATTTTATGGAATCTTAGTTCGCTTTAGAGCCCTGGCACTGGTAACTTATCCGCCTCTGTGAATTGCTGTTTTTTCATTATGACTTGGATCTTTTTAACTATTTTAGCCGCTTTTATGCAGTCGTGGCGCAACGCTTTACAAAGTAAACTAAGTGCGCATGTGAGTGTTGCAGGCGTCACCTTAGCGCGCTTTATACTTGCAAGCCCACTTGCTTTGGCATATCTCATTTCATTATATCTCTATCAAGATGCTCCCTTACCCACCTTCAACCTAGCTTTTATTAGCTACATTGTCGGCGCGAGCATAGTGCAAATTATTGCAACAGGATTAATGGTGACGTTATTTAAAATGAATAACTTTGCTGTTGGTGCTGGTCTTGCAAAAAGTGAAGCTCTTGTTGCGGCTATACTAGGAGTATTATTTTTTGGCGCGACGCTATCTTTATTCGGCTGGCTTGGCGTGTTTATTGGCTCAATTGCAGTATTACTATTAAGTGGAATTGCTAACATTAAGCACTTTAGCTTAAAAACAGCCTTACTAGGCTTGGCCTGTGGGACAGCATTTGCACTTTCCTCATCATGGATACGCGAAGCAAGCCTAAACTCAGGTCTGTCGTTTCCTTATTCCGCAGCATGGGTTTTACTGCTTATTATCAGCCTGCAAACTATCATGCTATGTGGTTATATTACAGTAAGGGAACGCTCAACATTTCGCGCTATGTGGAACCATAAAAAAACCACCAGTGCGGTGAGTTTTTTTAGCTGCATAGGCTCGATTGGTTGGTTTAGTGCGATGAGTTTACAGCATGTTGCCTATGTCAAAACCTTAGGGCAAGTAGAAGTATTTTTTACAATCTTGATCTCAGTTTTATGGCTCAAGCAGCCTTTAAAACGTCAAGATACCGCAGGGCTGGTGTTAATTGCTATAGCCGCAGTATTAGTCATGTTACCTTCGATATAAACAACAAAGGCGGCTCACTGCAACGTGGCCGCCTTTCGATTTTTTAATTCACTGAATTAATGGCTGATTTTCAATGTGATAACGCCGCTAATAATCATTAATACACCGGCAATACGGCCGAATGTTGCTGCATCATTATAAAATAGTATCCCTACTAAAAATGTTCCTGCCGCGCCAATACCTGTCCACACAGCGTAGGAAGTCCCCATCGAAATATCACGCTGTGCCAGCCATAACATAAAACCACTGGCGACCATAAACGCCACTGCAATGCCAATACCTAACCAGCGATTTTCACCCTCTTGCGACATTTTTAATCCTACAGGCCAGCCAATTTCCAGCAAGCCTGCAATAATTAAATAAATCCACGCCATTAATTTTCTCTCTTTTTCAATATTACATCGTACAGATCTTCACGACGATCTTTTAAGTTACGCACCGTGCCTTCACTGTGCAGAACTTTTAATTTATCCATATCTAAATCACTAAATAACAGCATTTCAGTATTGGGGGTTGCTTCATTAAGCGTAGCATCATGAGGGAACGAAAAATCAGACGGTGTTAATACCGCTGATTGTGAATACTGCACATCAAGACTTTCAACTTCTGGTAAGTTACCTACCGATCCGGCAATAACCACGTAGCATTCGTTTTCAATGGCCCGCGCCTGCGCGCAGTGGCGTACTCGTAAATAACTATTTTTGGTGTCGGTCCAAAATGGCACAAACAGAATATCGAGACCTTGTTTTGCTAAAATACGTGACAATTCAGGAAATTCAACATCGTAACAAATTTGAATACCCACGCGTCCAGCATCAGTATCAAATACCGCAATTTTGTCACCACCTTGAATCACCCAGTCATTTTGTTCATGAGGCGTGATATGAATTTTACGTTGTTCGTCAATTTTACCACTGCGATGGCATAAATAACTGACATTATAGATTTTATCGCCTTCAGCAAGCGGCATTGAGCCGGTGATAATATTCGCATTATACTCAATCGCCATACGCGACATCGCATCACGAAAAGTCTCCGTGTATTCGGCTAAATAACGAATAGCCTCAGTCTGATTTCTTTGCTCTGTAAGCCCCATTAGTGGCGCATTAAAAAACTCCGGAAAAAGAATAAAATCACTTTTGTAATCAGACACTGTGTCTACAAAATATTCGACCTGCGTGAGCATTTCTTCAACCGACTCAACACTGCGCATTTGCCATTGCACTGCGCCTACTCGCACTATCGACTTCGTTGATTCAAGTACCGTGTCGGTCGGTTCAAACATAATGTTATTCCACTCAAGTAGCGTGGCATAACCCACCGAATTTTGATCTTCCGGTAAATACTTTTTAAGTAAGCGTTTAACCTGGAAATCATTCGACAATTGAAAACTTAAAATTGGATCATACAGCTCTTTATGATCGACTTTGGCAATATATTCTGTTGGACTCATGTCACTGCTATGATTGTAATAACGCGGAATACGTCCGCCCGCCAAAATAGCCCGCAGATTATACTGACGACATAATTCTTTACGCGCATCATAAAGCCTGCGCCCTAAACGCATACCACGATGAGTAGGCGAAATAACCACATCTAACCCATACAGCGCATCACCATCGGGGTCACTAAATACCCGGTCATGGCCGTCAACAATATCTTCATAGGTGTGCGGATTAGAAAAGCGCGTGTAATCAACTTGCACACTCAACGCAATCCCTACCAGCACGCCATCATCCACCATGCCCAACTGCCCTTCAGGGAACTGGTCAATCAGTCTAAATATAGTATGGCTTGGCCATGCACCACCTAAATCTGGATAAGCCTGATCCATCAAAGTTTTTACTTGTGGATACTGCTCTTTAGTTAAATTACAAATCTCAAGATGGGTTTTTTCTGCCGACATACACAACTCCTTTAGGCGTAGGACATTAAATTTGATAGTTCAATACGCGCATAATACGTGATCAGCTCTGAACGCTTGCTTAGTGCAGCATACCTAGCGCTGGTTTATTTTTAAGATAGCACCAACAACAGTGTTGAAGTAAGTATAAGTAGGTATAAATTTTTAGTTTTACACCTCTTTGCTCAGCTAACATTAACGCTGGTTTAGCGGTTTTCGACCTAAAGCTTAGGTTAATTGCACTTTATAAGAGTAAAAGTAATGGCCGAAATCAAGCGGCCACTACCTCAAAACAAGGTGGCTTTACTCATTTAAAGCTCATTTGCAGGTAATATTGTGATCTCATGCATTAGTGTTTGCGGTAATAGCGGCGTTGGTTTTGCAGCTACGTAGTCATCAAATCCTGCGCGATAAAATGGCGATAGTGGATGACCTGACTGGCCACCGGGAATGGCCATTATGGCGTTTTCTAAATGCCCAGGTTGAGCAATAAATCGCTGTGACGCACCAAAACTACGCCCCTGCACTGCTGGCATATAACTGTCGCCAAATCCTGGCGCTGTCGGCATATTTAATAATTTACTTAGTTGTGGTATTTGCTGTGCGAATGGATGCTCAATAACCAATTCATTAACTGTCCCCCACTGCCAACCTTTTAAGTTACTGCCAAACTCTTTACTTAAATTACTGACAACTTGACTAAATGAATCAGTTAATTGTGCATCCCAATCAGCAAATTGTGGATTTAACCAGCTATCTGGTTGCTGTTCAATAAGCTGCCATATTGCCGGCTCTAAATCACGTTTAACATACTTTAATGAACCGCCCTGAGCCTGTAAATTTGCTTGCATAGCCGTAAATACACTATTGATAACTTCATCACGATAACGCCTAACCAGCGTGTAGCCTATTGACGTTGCACAGGCGCAACCTTGCCAGTTCTCTAACTCTTTTATGTACTGCTGATTAGCCGAACTATTTCTATTAAGCTGTTGCAGCAATAAGCCATGCCACGGTTGTAAAAAGCGCGCCTGATTATCATGCTGCAACTGGTTAAAATTAGCTTCATTAAAATGTTGCTTTTCATACAATCTATCACGAATTTGACTAGATCGTGCTCCCAAGGCATAACCACCATTACCAAAACGCTGGTCATCCAAAGCCGATACAACGCGAGAGTTCCCAGTCCATAAACGGCCATCAACAGGATTTTTAACTTCCGGCCTTTGCTGTTCATTATGCTGCCAAAGTGTTGAGTAGTCATTTTCCTGAACAGCTAGTTCACTGGGCTTAATACGCCCTGGAATGGCTCCCATATTTTTCCAACCCGCATTGCCTTGGCTATCTACCACCATTAAGTTTTGTACTGGAATACCCACTTCACTGGCAATCAGCAGCGCGTCATCGACAGTTGTTGCTTGTTCTAATTTCAATAAATCCATATCGACTGCATAAGGTTGATGGCCAACCCAGCTAAGCGCATAAGGCTTGCCATTTATTTCTCGCACTGGACCATACTCACTCAATGTCAGCTTATATTCTTCAATTGACCCATCGGGTAGTGCTATTTGCTCAACTTCTTGCCATGTTTTACTGTTATCAGTTAATGCTACCCAATCGGCAGTATCGAGGTAACCATTAGTAAATCCCCAGGCAATATTGTTATTAGTTCCCACCACAATTGCTGGTGCGCCAGGCAAGGAAACCCCTGTCACTTGGCTCACTTTTCCTGACATTGCATAGTTAAGTTGCGCACGATACCAAATAACCGGCACCGCCATCGACAAGTGCATATCATCCGACAGCATCCCAGCACCTGTGGTAGTTAACTGCCCAGTCACCGCCCAGTTATTACTACCACGTTCTTGATTTGCATCAATCCTGAGTAAAGCTTGTAAGGTTTGCTTAGGAAATTCAGGAATAGTTAAATTATAAGGTGCGAGTGTGCTGCCATCTAAAGCCGCTTGATATTGACTGGGTTGAGTTAAAAAACTGACCATTTCTGGGCCATAAATATCGGCAATTTGAATTAACGCTTGGTCACGTTCGAAGGTCGCCGTTTGTAAATCTAAGTACATACTGTAAATCACTAACAAACTGTCTTCACTGCGCCAAGGCTTTTGCTCAGCGCCTGTTAGTAAATATTCAAAACTGCTAAAACCTACCTGTGCTAAGCCTTCGTTAACGCCAGCGGCATAACTTGTTAATAATGCTTGATCTGCTTGAGGCAATTGCTCAACAATCGCAGCGCTGCGTTTTCGTAACTGGTGGAAGCGCATTTTTTTATCCAAACCTAATGCTGCTTTGCCAAACAGTTCACTCAATTCACCTGCAGCATTACGGCGCAACAAATCCATTTGAAAAAATCGGTCTTGACCATGTGCGAAACCTAAACCATACGCAGCATCAAGGCGGTTCTCAGCTGAAATAACTGCTTGACCCAGTTGGTCTCGGGAGATTTTTACCGCTTGGCTGACGTGGTTACTACGCCCATTACCATCAAGCGCCGGTAAGCTAATTGACAGTACACCATAAATAACTGCTGTTGCAGCTAATCCTAAAATTACGATTGCTAACACCAACCACTTGATAATTTTAAACATGAACCAGTCCTTTTACTCTTGATTAGCTCTATCATAACCATAGTTTTATGAAAAAAGTGCGGTAATTTAAATAAAAAAACAAATAGCTCAATTGATCGGACTATTTTTATTTCCGTGATAAATTGACTATAGTTGAACAGCCAAATATAAAAGCACAAGTCGCTAATGCCATTGTTAAAAACAGATGATCACAAACAAGTCTACAAATTTAAACTGATATTTTGGTGCTCGCTCGTTTTTATTTTATTAATCAGTTTAGTGCTTGATCAGATCAGTTATAAACGTGCCCAAGAATCTCATCGACTATTAATTTTATCTGAAGTAAGTAGCTACCGTACTCAACTTGAATCAACATTAGTATCGAATATTCAATTGGTGCGTGGTTTAGCTGTTGCAGTTGCTGCAGAGCCTAATTTAGATCAACAACGTTTTGCCCAAATTGCCGCGCCATTATTCGACACCTTATCTGAATTACGCAATATCGGTGGTGCACCTAATATGGTGATCCGCATGACTTACCCATTGGCAGGCAATGAAAAAGCCATAGGGCTAAACTTTTTAGATAACAAAGCACAACGTGCAGATGCAATTCGTGCGCGTGATAACAATGAAATAGTTATGGCAGGCCCACTTACATTAGTGCAAGGTGGTGAGGCATTAATTGCCCGAGTCCCTGTTTACCTTCCCCCTGACAACCATTTTTGGGGACTGCTCTCGGTGGTACTCGACATAGACAAAATATATGAAAGAGCGGGTATTTTCGAACTAGAAGAAGACTATGATGTCGCCATCCAAGGACGCAATGGCTTGGGTCTAAAAGGAGAGTTTTTCCGTGGTAAAGCGGATATTTTAGAGCGTAACCCTCTGGAATTTACTTTAACCTTTCAAGGTGGCGAGTGGGAAATTTTTGTTACTCCTAAAGTTGGTTGGGCACCTCCGAACTCTGCGATTTGGCCGCTGAGATTAGCAATATTTACTATTTGCGGGTTACTAATTTTAGCTTTCTTATTATTCTTAAAAATGCTCAATCGCCAGCTAAGAAATGAAAAAATGCTAGTGACAATGAGTAGTCTTGCAAAAATTGGCGCTTGGTCATTTAACCTTGAAACACAACAAGTATATTGGTCAGATATGACCAAAAACATTTTCAAATATCCGCTAGACGAACAACCTGATTGGCCAACGAACTTTTCTTACTTTAAAGAAGGCGAAAGCCGTGACACGATAAAAAAGCTCGTTGAGCGAGCGATTAAATATGGTGAAAGTTACGAAGTTGAGCTCGAAGTCATCGATTCTAAAGGTAATGCTTTATGGGTGTTAGTGCATGGTGAAGCAGAAATCCGTAATGGCCGCTGTATTAAGATTTTTGGCTCTTTACAAGATATAAACGTCCGTAAATGCATTGAATTAGAAAGCAGTAAAACTGCTTTGCACAATGAGGTACTCGCCTCACTTACCGTTAATAACGCAGTGCTAACTGGTAATTTAAAACAAGCAAAAGATATCATTACACAATCAATTTGCGATGCATTTAATGTTGAACGTGCCAGTATATGGCTGTTCAATGATGCAAGAGATCAACTGCAATCATTTGCCCATCATGGTAAACACACCCCAAATAACACTGCGTTACCAGCATGGCAGCAAACTGAGTTAAATGATTTTTTTACAGCGATTGATAATCAAGCTGTGATCCGCGCCTCAAATGCACTGAGCAATAAATTTACAGCCCCGCTTACAGCGCACTATTTAGCTCCTTTCGATATAAAATCAATGCTTTGTGTATCTATTCCTACTGGAAGCGGGGCGATTGGTATTGTTTGTGCTGAGCATTGTCAGTATCCGCGTGCATGGTCGCGTAACGAAGAAAGCTTTTTAATTGCCGTTGCCGCTTTAATTGGCAGTTTATATTCTAGCGAGCAACGTATAGAAACCGAGCAACAATTAGTCACAGCAAAAGAAGCAGCGGAACAAGCTGTAACCGCTAAAGGTGAGTTTTTAGCGAGCATGAGCCACGAAATTCGCACCCCCATGAACGGTGTGCTCGGGATGCTTAATATTGTGCAACAAACTAAGTTAGATCCTCAGCAAACGCACCATATTGAATTAGCACAATCATCAGCGCAATCGCTGCTTAATATAATTAACGATATTCTGGATTTCTCAAAAATTGAAGCTGGTAAATTAGATATCGAAGAGATTGCCTTTAATTTACCGAAATTACTCGGTGAAGTGGTCGAGTCATTTGCCCTTAAAGTAGAGCAACATAATACTAAACTGATTTTAGATGCCACTAAAATTAATGTAAATAAGATTGTTAGTGACCCAAATAGGCTTCGCCAAATTATTAATAATTTACTCGGTAATGCCGTTAAATTTACTCATAATGGTGAAATTATCGTGAGCGCAAACTTAAAAAATACCACTAACGGGACTTTTTTAGATTGCTCAATTATTGATACCGGTATTGGTATTAAAGCCGACAAACAAGCTTCGTTATTTGATTCTTTCACTCAAGCCGATACCTCAACTACTCGCCAATATGGCGGCACAGGCTTGGGCCTGGCGATTGTTAAGCAGCTGTGTAATTTGATGGATGGAGAAATCAATGTCACGAGTGTTTATGGCCAAGGCAGTACCTTTACTTTTTCCATTAAAGTACAGCCGCTACTGGGTAAAGAACAAGACTTGCCGAGTCATTTAATTAAAAACAAACATATTTTAATTGTCGATACTTGCCCGTTAAATAGCTCAATTGCGCAAAAACAGCTAAACGTGTGGGGAGCGCGTGCGCATATCCTCAAAAACTACCTAGCCTTGAGTTATTATCTCAATTCGAGCGATGAATTGATTGATGCTGTGCTGCTTGATTATAGCTTTTTTCAGCAAGCCGACGCTGCTGCAATTAATGCATTGAAAATTTACCTAAGTGAGCATCACGTAAAACTGATCCTTATGGCGCCAATGAGTTTCTCACAAGAAGCACATGCAAACTTGCCAATCGAAGCCGATTGCATGATTTTTAAACCACTAACGCCTTCGGACTTGTTTGATTCTTTGGCGAATGAAAAATTTATCGAGCAACAACAAAATAACAATGCACTACCAGCAAGTATTGCAATCAACAATACACACTTTGTAAATCAAGACAAAATCCTGCTGGTAGAAGACAATAAAGTAAATCAAGTCGTTGCCTGTGCATTACTAAAACAAGCAGGCATTAATTTTGATATCGCTGAAAATGGTCTGGAAGCTATTGAAAAACTAAAAAGCAAAACCACAGAACCATACAAGCTATTGTTAATGGACTGCCAGATGCCAGAAATGGATGGTTACCAAGCAACTAAGGCAATCCGTAATGGGGATGCGGGTGAATACTACAAAAACGTAACTATTATTGCGTTAACCGCAAATGCTATGCAAGGCGATAGAGATAAATGCCTCAGTGCAGGAATGACTGATTACCTAACCAAACCACTCGATTTTGATGCGCTTAATCCGAAACTGCAACAATGGCTTGGCAAACAATAAAGGTGTAAGCTAAGGCATAACAAAAAGAAGGATTTATTATGCAACTCACTGCTATTGAACAACGTGTGATCGGCTGCCTACTTGAAAAACAAAGCACCACACCAGAGCATTACCCGCTGTCACTAAATGCATTGACCAATGCGTGCAATCAAAAATCGAACCGAGAGCCAGTGCTCACGCTCAGCGAAACTGAAGTACAAGAGGCGCTAGACTCGTTAGTTTCCCAGCGGTTAGTTACATTAGACGAAGGGTTATCTGGACGCGTAACTAAGTTCGCACATCGCTTTTGCAATACTGAATTTGGTAATTTACAGTTAACGGAGCAACAGCGCGCTATTATTTGTTTAATGCTGCTACGTGGCCCACAAACCCCTGGTGAATTAAGAACCCGCAGTAATCGGCTCGCTGAGTTTAATAATGTTGCTGAAGTTGAGTCGGCATTAAATGCCTTGATGACTGCCGAACATGTGACTAAACACCCACGAGAACCCGGCAAACGTGAAAGCCGTTACAGCCATTTATTTGCTGATCCACAAAGTGCTGTTGCAGTAGAACCACCTGAATTGCCAGCACTCAAAGCTGACGAGTTGAATGAGTTACTTGCTGAAATTGATGAGCTAAAAGCTGAATTACAAAAAATTAAGCTACATTTAGGGCTTTAAATTAAACCCTTTGAATTAGATAATAATTCCAATTGCATTAAATAGAGATCATGCTTTTAAGCTAATTGGTATAACCATGACAACCAGTAATATTATTAGGAGAGCTCAGCATGCGCGCTGAAATAGTGGCAGAAATGAAAGTCCAGCCAAATATAGACGTCAACAACGAGATCACACGCCGCGTAAACTTTATAAAAAACCGTTTAGTGGCAGCACATTCACGCTCTTTAGTGCTGGGGATTAGTGGCGGTGTAGATTCCTCTACCTGTGGTCGCTTATGCCAACTCGCCGTTAACGAATTAAATGCGCAGCAACAAACCGACAAGTATCAATTTATTGCGGTTCGCTTACCGTATGGTGTGCAAGCTGATGAAGCTGAAGCGCAATTGGCTGTTGATTTTATTCAACCAAATAAACGCCTAACAGTGAATATTAAACCCGCAGCAGACGGCATGCATGAGCAAGCATTAGCTGCAGTGGTAGGTTGCGGTGATGCACTGCCTGAACAAGCACAAATTGATTTTATCAAAGGTAATGTGAAAGCCCGCCAACGCATGGTCGCGCAATATGAAATTGCCGGACTGTGCCAAGGCCTCGTTGTTGGTACTGATCATAGCGCCGAGAACATTACTGGCTTTTATACTAAATTTGGTGATGGCGCATGCGACTTAGCGCCATTATTTGGCTTATCAAAACGCCAAGTACGCGCATTAGCCAAGCAGTTAGGTGCACCCGATTTACTCGTTAATAAAGCCCCAACCGCCGACCTAGAGTGTGATCGCCCA
Source organism: Pseudoalteromonas sp. SG44-1 (assembly GCF_014164315.1). NCBI lineage: Bacteria > Pseudomonadati > Pseudomonadota > Gammaproteobacteria > Alteromonadales > Pseudoalteromonadaceae > Pseudoalteromonas > Pseudoalteromonas sp. SG44-1. Next base: position 124,590 of record NZ_JACJEW010000003.1, on the reverse strand, counting down.
GGCCTTACTGATGAAGAAGCCCTTGGTTTAAGCTATGAACAAATTGATGACTTTTTAGAAGGCAAAGAAGTCAGTGACGAGGTAAGTGAAAAACTCATCGCAATTTATCTACGCACTCAACATAAACGCCAAGCTATTCCAACCATTTACGACGATCTTTAGGCTGTCATAAGCTCATAAGCTCATAAACCGTAAATGACACTTCTAGGGCAATTAACAATAAGAAAAATGTGATTAATTGCCCGCTTTTCACTTTAGCACAAACATAAGCCCCTAACGGTGCTCCGACCACAACCACTGGAATAGCCGCTAATAAATACGACTGTATTTCGCTGCTTAAGCTATTGAAGAACCATACGTTCGCAATGCTTGCCACCACAGACGTTATTGCCATGATAATCACCGAGGTTGCAGTCGCTTTTTGAATATTAGCGTTGCAGGCGATAATCAATAACGCAAAAATAGCAATGTCAGCTCCCGAACCAACTAAGCCAGATGCAACTCCTCCAATAACAGCAACTAATGCAACTTTAAATGTACTAACGTGTATATCGGTTTGACTACATACATGTTGCACCCTGCTGTAAATACGCCATAAAAGAGTTAATGCGAAGCATATTAAAAGTACGCTAAATACTCCTTTAACCACCAGTCTTGGTAATTGATCGGCAATAAAAGTAAGGCTTAGTAATACGCCAACTAACGCAGCAGGAGCTGCGATTAATACCACTTGGCGATAATATGGAATACCGGTAAAAATAATGGTTAATGCGGCCGCACTCATACCAAAACTTTGAATCGCTAACGAGAATACTTTTGCCGTTACAGGATCTATTGCCAGTAACTTAGTCATCACAGGAAATGCTACTGCGCCACCACCAAGTGCAGTGCCACCAGCAACAAAAGACCCAAAAGCCATAGTCACAGCAATGCTAAACTCTGCGATAACACTTTGTAGCGCGGCATTTGCGCCTTGCCAAGCAATTAATGAACAATACACGCCAGCAATAAATAACCAGGGGATCATACGCAGTTTATGGATCGGTTTAGGTGATGATTGCATAGTTACGGATCATAAATCGAAGTTTTATTATTATGCCTGACAATCATCGCAGAGCAAATGATCGCAACTGTTCGTTACGGCGTACAAACAGATTGTTATATGAGTGCAATATCTTTGCAGTAAAGATGAAATAGTTCTGTAATTTAGTTTATAGTTGTTAGTAAACACATGGTAATCCAGCTCATCGCATTAAAAAACCTAAGGATTTGTATTTAGTTATGACATCGCCCATTTTAATAACAGGTGCCGGCCAACGTATTGGTTTAGCACTGGCAAAACATTTTATAGCCCAAGGGCAAGCTATTATCATTACTTACCGAACTCGCCATCCCGCTATTGATGAATTATCTGACCATGGTGCTGTATGTGTTTACGCAGACTTTAGCACTGACAAGGGCATTAATGAGTTTGTCAGTCAATTAAAGCTGCACACAAATAGCTTAAAGGCGGTGATCCACAATGCCTCGAGTTGGGATTGCGAAGCGAATAATCCAGATAGCAGTACGCTATTTGATAACATGATGCGGATCCATGCTAAAGCACCTTACTTAATTAACTTAGCGCTTAGCGAGTTACTGTTAAATTTCCAGCAACAGCAGCAACACCCTGCTGATATCATTCATTTAACTGATTATGTTGTTGAAAAAGGAAGTCCAAAGCATATCGCATATGCCGCAAGTAAAGCCGCCTTAGAAAATATGACAAAATCATTTGCAGCTAAGTTTGCCCCGAATATTAAAGTGAACGCTATCGCCCCTTCATTAATTATTTTTAATGATCACGATAGCGATGAGTACCGAGAAAAAACCCTTAAAAAATCATTAATGGGCATCGAGCCCGGTTGTCGCGAAATTATAAACAGCGTCGATTTATTGCTTAGCAGCCATTACATCACGGGACGTTCTTTACCCGTAGATGGTGGCAGACATTTAAAATAACGGATTAATCGAGAAATTTATGCACGATCAATTAAAAAATAGTTACCACGAAATTATTACTGCTGTAGGTGAAGATCCACAACGTGAAGGCCTATTAGACACGCCAAAACGCGCCGCCAAAGCGATGGAATATTTGACCAAAGGCTATCGTCAAACATTAGAAGAAATTACCAATAATGCGGTATTTACTTCTGATGCAGATGACATGGTTTTAATTCAAGATATAGAGCTTTATTCGATGTGTGAACATCATTTATTACCATTTGTAGGGCGCTGTCATATTGCTTATATTCCTAACGGCAAAGTGCTGGGTTTATCGAAATTTGCGCGTATTGTTGATATGTTTGCACGCCGCTTTCAAATTCAAGAACAACTGACTCATCAAATCGCTAAAGCGGTTGAAGAAGTCACCGGTGCTAAAGGCGTTGGTGTAATAGTGGAAGCAAAACATATGTGTATGATGATGCGTGGGGTTGAAAAACAAAACTCAAGTATGCGTACGTCGGTAATGCTAGGTAACTTCAGAGCCGATCCAAAAACCCGCAATGAGTTTTTACAACTTGTAAAAGGCTGATCCTATGGCCAATGCAATTATCCATGTAACTAACTTACGGCTGCGCACTTTTATTGGCTTTAATCCCGATGAACGTGAGAAAAAGCAGGATGTAGTGATCAATTTAGAAATTCACTATCCTGCTGAGCAAGCCTGTGAAACGGATCAAGTTGAACAAGCACTTAATTATAAAGTGATCACCAAAGAAGTGATTAGTATTGTTGAACAAGGTCACTTTTTATTGCTTGAAAAACTAGTGGCAGAAATACTCAGTGTTTGCCATAGCCATAGCAGCGTGAATTATGCAAAAGTGCGAGTTGATAAACCTCACGCTTTGCGTTTTGCAGATTCAGTATCGCTAACACTCGATTGGAGTAAAGCTTAAAGCAACTTATCCAGCCCAACGGCAAAGGCTAGTACAAGCAAGTAACGTGCGCCTTTGCCAAGGGTAACCAGCCATAAAAATGTCCACCAGCGCACTTTAAAAATGCCTCCTACAACTGTTAGCGGATCACCAATAATTGGTAGCCATGCCAACAACAGGCTATAAACACCATACTTTTCAAAGCGCTCTGCAGCCTTATCGATACTTGCCTGTGACACGGGAAACCATTTCCGATCCTTAAAACGTATGACTTGCGTGCCTAACCAGTAATTAACGCAACTACCTAGTACGTTACCAACTGTGGCACTGAGCCATAACAACCAAAGTAAATATTCTCCTTTGGTCACCATTGCTGTGAGTACCACTTCTGATGAGCTTGGCAATAATGTTGCCGAAATAAACGCAGTAAAGAACAGAGTTAAATAAGCCATCTAAGCCTTTATTAATGCATATAAAAAACCCAGCATTTGCTGGGTTTAATAAAAATGAAGAGTGGTTTATTTTATCAATTGTAAGCTAAATGGGTAATTAAACTCTTTACCGTCATTAGTTTTGATTGCGCCAATCACCACCATAATAAACGAGAAAATAGCGACTATAGGTAATAGAATTACCCCGATAACTGCAAACATCAAAATCAAACACACTATATATGCTATGAACATAGTGATTTGAAAGTTAAGCGATTTACGCCCATGTTCAGCCACTAATGGCATTTCGTCTTTTTTTATTAACCAGACAATCAGCGGACCGATGATACTACCCATAGGTATAATAAATCCGGCTAATGCGCTTAAATGACATAACATCGCCCACATACGCTCATCTTTACTCGTTATAACTGGTTCAACCTGTTGATTATCTTCCATTACCATCTCCTTATTTCGTTAATACCTATATGCTGACCTTTTTCAGTCTTAATGTCTAGATTTTAATCAGCGTCGTCGATACTGCTAAGCTCGAGCAAGTGTGCAAAACCACAACACTTAATTTAGACAAAAAATTAAGGCGTAACCTAAGTCACGCCTTAATTGTAAAACACTAAAATCAGTTATTACTTTTTAATACCAGCTAGATCTAAGATAAATGCATAATTTAGAGCTGTATCTTGAAGGCTTTTAAAACGCCCAGATGCGCCACCATGGCCTGCTTCCATATCAATTTTAAACAGTAATTTATTATCATCGGTTTTAAACTCACGTAATTTTGCAACCCATTTTGCTGGTTCAAAATATTGCACTTGAGAATCATGCAAACCTGTGGTGACCAACATATTTGGATACGCTTGTTTACTCACTTGATCGTACGGTGAGTAAGACAGCATATAATCATAATATAGTTTGTCATTTGGGTTGCCCCACTCGCCGTACTCGTTGGTTGTTAATGGTAAGCTCGCATCTAACATAGTGGTCACTACATCAACAAATGGCACAGCCGCAACCATCCCCTGATAAAGCTCTGGTGCTTGGTTTGCCACGGCGCCCATTAATAAGCCGCCCGCACTGCCGCCCATCGCGAATATTTTATCTTGCGCACCATACTGCTGGGTAACTAAGCCTTTGGTTACATCAACAAAGTCATTAAAAGTATTCTTTTTATTGAGTAGCTTGCCATCTTCATACCAAGGACGACCAAGCATCTGCGAGCCACGAATATGCGCGATAGCAAATACAAAGCCTCGATCAAGTAAACTCAAACGACTACTAGAAAAACTTGGATCCATGGTTACCCCATACGACCCATAGCCATATTGTAACAATGGATTAGTGCCATCTTTTTTGAATTTATCTTTGCGATAAACTAAACTCACCGGTACTTTTACGCCATCTCGCGCAGTAATAAATAGTCGCTCCGATGCATAATTATCGGCATTAAAATCACCGATCACTTGTTGCTGTTTTAACAGTGTTTTCGTTGTGCTATTCAAATCGATATCATACGATGAACCAGGCGTCGTCATACTGGCATAATATACTCGTAAGCTTTCGCTATCTAATTCATTATTACCATATGTTCTGACCATATAACTGCTGTCATTAAAGCTCAGCTGCTGTTCATCACCCGACTTTAAGTTGCGTATCGTTAAACGAGATTGCCCCATTTCACGCTCTTTATACACTAAATGATCAGTGAACAAATCGATGCCTTCAAGCTTAATATCATCACGCGCGGCGATCAGTGTTTGCCAATTCGCTTTGTCGTGCGCTTTATCTTTATCCACCGTCATTAGCTGAAAGTTTACTGCGTTAAGGTTCGTGACTATGTAATAAGTATCACCGAGTTTAGCAATATCATATTCTAGGTTTTCTTCACGTTCAATTAAGCGCTTTGGCTGCGCCTTGACGTCATTAGCATCAATTACCGACACACCTGAAGCGTTAGTACTGCCATGCCAAATATAAATTTCTTGTTTGTCTTTACTCTTACCAAGGCCAGTGTAATAACTTGTGTTAGTCTCTTCGTACACTAACTCATCTTGTGCTTGTGGCGTACCTAAGGTATGGCGATAAACCTGATAACCTAACAATGTCTGTAAGTCTTTTTTAATGTAATAAAAAGTTTTATTATCATTCGCCCAGACGATATCACCATCGGTCCCTTCGAGCTTATCTTCTAGTAATTTACCGGTCTTTAAATCTTTCACTAAAATAGAGTAGATACGTCGACTTACCGTGTCTTCACCATATGCTAATAAGTGACCATTTGGGCTGACAGATAAACCTGTTGCCGCGAAATAGTCATGGCCTTTTGCCAACTCATTTACATCTAATATAACGTGTTGATCAGTGCCCTTATCATCGCTACTGCGAACATAAGTCGGGTATTCATTATCCCCTCGCGTTTGCGATGAATAATAATAATCGCCACTTTTAGTTGGCACGGAGTCATCATCTTTTTGAATGCGCCCTTTTAACTCTTCAAACAAAGTAGTTTGTAAAGCTTTAGTATGCTTTAGCATCGCATCAGTATAGGTATTTTCTGCATTAAGGTGTGCTATGACAGCTGCATCTTTTCGTGCATCGTCACGCATCCAATAGTAATTATCGGTGCGCGTATCACCATGAATAGTCATTTCGAAAGGGATCTTATTGGCTATCGGTGCAGTTACATTAACCACTGCAGCTTCACTCTGTACAGCCTCGGATTTTATATTATTTTGTTCTGGGGCTTTATTACAGCCCGCTAAAATAGCTAACGACAAAGCCGCTAACGCAAATGATTGACGTGTTTTCATAGTATTCCCTAGAGTTATTATTATTCCACTACTAGCAATATATCTAACTAGCTGTTGATTACCTATATTAGTTTGTAAAGCAATGTAAAAAGGGAGCCTAAGCTCCCTTTGTTTGATTAACTTTGCTCGTTAGTCACTGATAATTAAAATGACTAACTAAACAATTACTTTTATTTACGGCGGCGCATAAATGCAAATGGTGCAATAAGCAATGTTAACCATGCTAGTGAACCGCTGTCACCGTCATTATTATCGTCATCTTTGCCCACAATATTCTTTACTCGTACTTCAACAGCAACAGCTTTAGAGTTATTACCCGCACTATCAACAGCGATAACACTAAATGTAAAGTTACGCTCATATTCATAATCAATACTACCTGCAACAACAATTTCACCCGCAGCATTAACAGTGACTAAGTCAGTGCCTGACACAATAAACTTAGTAACAGGACTTACATCAGCATCTGGATCACTAAAGTTAAGTTTACCAATCACAGTGCCAAGCGCTGTATTTTCATCAACACTAAAGCGTTGTTTATCAGCAATAACTGGCGTGTTTTCTAATGCGTCTTGCGCTACAGTGATTGTTACTTCAACAGCTGCAGATTGATTACCAGCACTATCCGTTGCACTAACCATCAGCTTTATCTCAGGTGTTGCATCATAATCAACGTCACCCACCACTGTGATTTGGCCAAGTTCATCAATTGCAATACCGTTATGACCTGCCACTGTGTAGCTTACAATTGGTGTTACTGCTGTATCTGGATCAATAGCACGTATTTGACCAATCACAGTGCCTACCACGGCATTTTCTTGCACTTTAAAAGTTTGCCCGGCTTCGATAATTGGCGCAACTTCTGCTCCTTCATCAGCGACATTTAACACGTTAATCGTCACAATTTCAGCAGCTGACTGATGACCATCTTCATCAATTGCGACTATCTCTAACGTAATAGTACTTTGCTCTTCAAAATTAAGTAGTTGAGCAACGGTTAGCATCCCCGTATTATCAATCGTGATTGCATCACTTCCCGCTACAGTAAACATAGTGATTGAACTGTTATCTGGATCTGTGAAAGCTAATTGAGCAAATGCGGTAGCTACTGGGGTGTTTTCTGCAACAGAGAATACTTGGCCAGAATTTATAATTGGGGTTACTTCGCTCGCTTCATCTGCAACATTGGTAATGTTAATAGTAATAACAGCAGGCTCTGATGTATTTCCCAAAGTATCGATGGCAACAACGACTAGTTCAGCGATGTGCTTACCAACTTCAAAATCAACTAACTCGCTGTTTGATACAAGAATTTGCCCTTTATTATCAACACTAAAGCCTTGATGAGTTTGCGATTGCACATAAAACTCAGCAATCGCTAAATCTCTATCTGATTCCACAACACTCAAGGTGCCAACGAGATGGCCATTTTCCGCATTTTCAACAACATCAAATGATGCATTTGCAAGCTTAGGAGCCTGCGTTTTTGGTAACACTAAGTCTTCAGCAGTCACTAATTTCAGTACATCTTGTAATGACGATGCTGTAAAAGCAAATGGCGCACTAGCATTCACAATCGCTTTTTCACCTGGCGCAAGTTGATTTACGACTGTATCACTGCCATCCACCGCAGTTAAACTCACTGACGCTGAAGAACTAAAGGTCGTAGCGCCAACTAGACTATCTGTTTCAAAGTACACGCCGCCACCATAAGATGGATAGCCTACAGATGCCTTAATATTTAACGGATCACCTAAATTATCACGTGTTAACCCCAGTGTGCTGCTACATACCGAGAAGGTAATGGTATCTGCACCAGCTGATTGATATAACGGTGTCAAAAACCGAAGCGTTTCTGCGCCAGTGTCATCGATAGTACCAATAACAGTACGTGAACGCCCTGGCGAAGTCGTTTTACGACCTCGGTCATTGTAGTTCTGCATAAGGAAGTCATAGGCACCATCGTTGTTGGTGTCTATATCTAAACGATAACCTGCTTGGAATACATGAGTGATCTCATCACGTAACTGAATCGATGCTGTAACTAATACACCAGATTCACATCCTTCAGCTGCTATTGCATTGAATGTCGTTGCAAGAATATTGAACGGTGCCTCTGCTGCTGACTTAACTTTACCAGTTGCAACAATATTTTCTGTCATTGTTGAAACTGTTGTTGCCCCGGTATTCTCAACGATAAGTTGCATCTCATTACCAACCACTTCCGGAGCAATACTTAATTCACTAGCCGCTTTTGGTAGCGCATGATAAACAACATGTAGCGCATAATCTGAATCAGTATCATCCACATCGTCAAACACTAAGGCGCCGTCAAACTCTGCGAGCGTTAATGCGGCGCTTCGTGCAGCTACCGACTCGGCATCAAATGGGTTTTCCAGTTTCCACTCGTGCAATTTACTAGGATCAACCGTTAGCGTTACATCAAACTCTGTAGTTTGACCTGCGGGAATTGTTACGCTGCCTGGAATATCCCAACTGATTGCACCGCTGTTTTTATCATTTGCGTAACGTGCTTCAGTCCGTAATTTGTAGGTTTTTTCTTGTGTCGAGAAATTTTTCACGGTGACTGTTTTGCTGATTGACCTAACGCCAGTAAAGTTTTCTAAGCCAAACGATAATGCCGCTTGTTTAGTTTTAAACTCGGTATTATCAACCCATGCTGCAACAGGCAGATTAACCGCTTTTTCAACGTTAACTAAACCAGCACCAATCATACTAATTGGTGCTAATTCAGAATCTGGATTTGTGCTAAGCGGCTCATTAGTCACATTTAGATCTGCCGTATTCATTAATGTTGCTTTAATTTCAAAGGCATTACGCTGTGGGTGTGCTGCGCGTACTAACGCAACCGCACCGGCAGTAATCGGTCCTGAAAAGGATGTACCTGAGGCTGGAGCTAGTTGATCTTGCGTACCAGTTGCTGCAACCATAATGCTTGTACCTGGCGCTGTGATTTCAGGTTTTAATAAACCATCCATTGATGGACCGCGCGATGAAAAGGTTGCCACAGCACCTGATGTTACTTTACGCTCAACAACTAAGCTATATGCAGCCTTGCCTGATGCTTTAAGCTCCGCTTTTATCGCTGCCCCGGCAGCATAAGTAATGCCAATATTTGGGATAGTAACCGTGGCATCAAATCCACCCATTGAAGCAGGAGTACCGTCATCTTCGTTATTTGCAATAAATACAAACGATGCGCCGCGCTGTTGTGCATGCAGTACTTTTTTCGTGAAATTACATTCACCACGGTCTATAAGCACCGCTTTATTATTAAAATCGGTGTCTTCTGAAAATGCTTCACAGCCATTTTGATTTGCGGTTGGGTAAACAAGTTCAGCATCGGTATCTGCCATAGCAAATGCGGTTTGCGGACCAAAACCTGAAACTTGAAAAACAACCTCTTCTCCAAGCACGGTACCTGAAGCAATCCCAATATCTAATGTTGGATGCGTCATCGCACCAACTGCAAGTGCGTTTGGCGTGGTACTTGGTCCCCCAATACGAAAAGGATGATCGCCATCATTGCCTGCTGAGATAACAACATTTACACCTAAATCAACCGCTTTTTGAATTAAGTATTGAGTACCTCCGTCAGTTTCAGTGCCACCAAACTCGCCACCTAAAGACATATTAATAACATCTACGCGGTCAGAGATATCGCCATCACCATTAGGATCCATTGCCGCTTCTAATGCTGATGCTTGTGCTGCGCTTGGACAACCACCACCACACACTGAGTACACATATAACTCTACTTCAGGAGCAATTCCAGTAACAGAGTGAGAAACAGACGTACCATGACTGGTCGGTTCATCAACATCGGGGATCACGACTACAGGATCATGTTCAATTGGATCAGCATCGTCACGAATAAAGTCGTAGCCACCATGTACGATGCCTTGCGGCCAAGCTACAGAAGTAGGATCAGCTTGAGCTGCGTCATACGCCTCTACGGTACCAGCACCACCAAAAACGTTGTGCGTGTAGTCAACACCTGTATCCAGTACCGCTACCGTTTGACCTTTACCTGTTACAACCCCATTTGCAACCAATGGTGAAGCTTTTAAATAATCTGCAGATGCGGCGACATGTAATTCATAATCATACATTGGCAGCACTTTCTCAACTCGGTAGTCACGGGCAATTTTTTCTAACGCCTCAGGACTTGCTTGTACAATCAAAGTAGGCGCCAGCACTTTAGTTTGGCCAATTACTTTTGTACCAAAATCTAGACTACTTAGTTCAATTGTCACTGCACTTTGCACTTGCTCAATTTGTGCAATGGTTGCACGGCTGTCACCTATTTGATAAATACCTTGCGCCATTAGATCGGCAGCGGTTGTCGCTCTTAGCACAATCATATGAGCTGATGGTAACTGTTCTTTAACATCGGTTTCATTAAATGTAGCTGTAGAGAAATTATTGAGAGCGGTAATACTGTGTGCTGCTTGCACTGTTTGTGCATTTACCGATGCCGCCATTAGTGCTGATGATACTGCAATTGATAAGGCTGTTTTTGTTATTAACTTGTTAGACATAAATTCCTCTGATGAGATTATTGTTATTAAATGCTCCCAAAAAGAAACATTAAGTCCCGAATACTACACCAGCAAGAAACAAAAAAACAACATTGAAACAAAAAATGTAACCATTTTAGGTAATAACAATAAATTTAAAACAAAAAAAATACCGCCCAATGGCGGTATTTTAACTAAAGCTATATGCCTTTAGAGGCTATATTACTACTTTTGTTTACGGCGACGCATAAATGCAAACGGTGCTACAAGCAGCGTTAACCACGCTAGCGAACCAGAGCTATCATTGTCGTCATCATCGTTCGCACGTAGATTGTTAACGTCAATCTCAACACTTACCGCTTTCGATACATAACCTTTGCTATCTTCAGCTTGAACACTGAAAACAATCTCTTTATCAAACTCATAGTCAATTTCACCCATAGTCACAATTGAACCATCTAACTGAACACTAACTAATGTTGTTCCAGATACAATAAAACGAGTAATTGGCGAAATATCCATATCAGGGTCTGAGAATACCAATTGACCCAACACGGTACCAATGGCAACATTTTCATCAGTTCTGAATTTTTGACCACCCTCAATGACTGGGGCATGAGATTTAGGATCGGCGGTTACATTCAACATAACTTGCACAACCTCAGACTCTAAGCCGCTGTCATCCATTACTGTTACATCAAGAGTCATAGTTGGAGTTGCATAATAACTTAGGCTGCCAGTGACAACTAGCTCACCCTTATTATTAATACTAATTAAGTTTGTGTTTGCAACCGTACCACCAGTAACCATTGTTGCCGCACTTTCAAACAAACTATGATCAAGCATGCCAATCACTGTACCTTCGGCTGCGGATTCAATAATACTGAAATTTTGCCCTTTTGCTACAACTGGTAACTCATCTGCATCATTGGTAATCGTTACTTTAATATCGGCTGCTGCAGATTCAGTACCAAGTAAATCAGTCGCCTTCACTGTTAAAATGATTTCTTTAATGTCAGACTCAAAATCCAACATACTCGTATCTTCAACCATGATATCGCCAGTTTCAGCATCAATCATTAAGCCTGGAGCAGACATACTCACAACAGTAAAGTTTGTTATACGTAGTGCTGGAGTATCTTCAAAACTAAGTCTACCAATAGTAATACCATCAAGTGCAGTTTCATTAATTGTAAACTCTTCTACAACGAGATTAGGCACAGCTGGAACAGCCGGAACACCAGTTACTGAATTAGTATATACATCTGTCCCTGTAGCTGAGGTCAATGCGAAATTACCATCAGCTCTAATTACAGCCTTCTGACCTGGAGCAAGTTCAGATAATTTAGTTTCAGCGTCTTCTGTCGATTCCAAAGTAACCACCGGATTACCTGTAAACACAGTAGAACCAACTACACTATCGGTTTCAGAGAACACACCGGCTTGATAATTTGGATAACCAACTGAAGCTGCAATGTTAATTGTGCTGCCCAGCATATTTGCATCTAAGCCTAACAAATTACTACATCCAGAGAAGGTCACTGTATCTTCACCAGCAGCATGATACATCGGTGTACCCCACTGCCACACATCCTCACCTGCGGCATCGATTTCACCAATTAATGTACGGCTGCGCCCAGGTATTGCTGCATCACGGCCAACATCATTAATATTCATCATAAAGTGATCATAAACACCATCATTATCAATATCGAGATTCATACGAACACCGATTTGACGCATGTGGGTAATTTCATCTCGTAATTGAATTGAAGATGTAATGAACACACCTGACTCACATGTCTCAGACGTATAAGCAGCAAATGTAGTTGAGAGAATATCAAAGTCAGCGTCGCGGTTCTCTTCACTTGTAGCAACCACTGATTCTGCAGTTGGTAATATCGTAGTCGCCCCCACATTGGTTACAACCAACTCACCAACACCATTAACTTCTTCATATGAAAAAGCTAATTCAGCACCGGCTTTAGGTATCGCATGGTAAACAATGTGCAAGTCATGATCTGTGTCGGCTGTTGAAGTATCATCAAATACCAGCGCACCATCAAACTCAGCCATAGTCAGTGACGGACTACGAGCTGCTAGATCCTCTTGGCTAAATGGGTTTTCTAACGTCCACTTATGCAGTTTAGATGGATCAACTGTCATGGTTACATCGAATGTTGTTACCGTATTTGCCGCAACAGTTACGCTACGTGGAATATCAAAACTAACAGCACCAGTATCCACATCATTCATATAACGCTCTTCAATACGAAGGTCATATGTTTTGTCTGCATCAGAGAAATTTTTCAACGTCACTGTTTTTGTAAAGCTGGTTGTTTCTGTCATGCGTTCTAAACCGAACGATAGCGCCGCTTGTTTAGTTTTGAATGTTTCATCTTCAACCCATGCCGCAACAGGTAAGTTAACAGCTTTGTCAACATTTACTAAGCCTGCACCGATAGAACTAATTGGTGCAAGTGGAGAATCTGGGTTAGTACTAATCGGCTCTACGGTTACATTTAAGTCAGCCGCATTCATGATTGTCGCTTTAATTTCAAGTGCAGTACGATCTGGATGCGCTTCACGAACTAATGCAACAGCACCAGCAGTGATCGGACCTGAAAATGAAGTACCTGTTGCGGGTGCTAATTGATCTTGTGTACCAGTTGCCGCTACCATGATATCAGTACCTGGCGCTGTAATTTCAGGTTTTAGTAAACCATCCATTGATGGACCACGAGATGAGAACGATGCAACTGCACCCGCTAGCACTTTACGTTCAATCGTTATGCTATATGTTGGCATTTCACCGGCTGTTAAAGCAGCTTTCATTGCTGCCCCTGCAGCAAAATTAATACCGACATTAGGAATTGTTACTGCTGCATCAAAGCCACCCATTGGCGCAGGCGTACCATCATCAACATTATTTGCTACAAATACAAACTTAGCACCACGATCTTGAGCGCTTAATACTTTTTGAGTGAAATTACAGGCACCACGGTCAATAATTACCGCTTTGTCAGTAAAGTCAGTTTCAGCAGAAAATGCCACGCAGCCATTTTGGTTTTCTTCAGGGTAAACAACTTCAGCATCGGCATCTGTCATTACAAACGCAGTTTGTGGACCAAAACCTGACGGCTGAATTGTGGTCTCTGCACCTTCAACTGTGCCAGATGCAACGCCAACATCATTTGCAGGATGCGTCATCGCGCCAACAGAGAGTGCATTTGGCGTCGTAGAAGGACCGCCAATGCGGAATGGGTTATCACCATCATTACCAGCAGAAATAACAACGTTCACACCTGCATCTACGGCTTGCTGAATTAAAAACTGCGTACCACCACCGATGTATGTGTCACCAAACTCTCCACCTAAAGACATATTGATTACATCAACTCGGTCTTCTGAATCACCATCACCATTTGGATCCATAGCGGCTTCTAATGCCGAAACCTGTGCTGCACTTGGACAACCACCGCCACACACTGAATACACGTATAGCTCCACCGCTGGTGCAATACCAGTGACAGAGTGAGATACAGATGTACCATGGCTAGTTGCTGCATCTTCTTCTGTTGGAGTAGCTGGATCATTTTCAATTGGATCAGCATCATCACGCATGAAGTCATAACCACCCATAACTTGACCTTGTGGCCAAGTCACTGCAGTTGGATCTGCTTGAGCTGCTTCATAAGCTTCAACAGTTCCTTCACCACCAAAAATTTTGTGAGTATAATCAATACCTGTATCTAGTACTGCAACAGTTTGCGTTGCACCTGTTACTGTACCATTTGTTACTAATGGTGACGCTTTGATGTAGTCAGCAGTTGCTGCAACATGAAGGTCGTAATCAAACATAGGTAAAACACGCTCTACACGCGAGTCTTTTGCAATTCTATCTAGTGCACCTTGGCTTGCTTGAACAATTAACGTCGGCGCCAAAATTTTAGTTGAACCAAGTACTTTTACATTGCTATCAAGGGTAAATAGCTTATCTTGAACTTGGCTTTGTAACGTTGCAACTTGATTATAGCTCTGACGAGCATCAGAAACATTGTAGACACCCTGCTCCATCATATCAGCTGCTGTTTTTGTTTTTAAAACAACAAGGTATGCTGATGGTTGATTTTTATTTACAATATCGGTCTGTGATACTGGCGTGTAGCTGGTATGCTTAAGTACGCTGTTATTTATTGTATTTGCATTTACAGCGCCTGTAACTAAGATACTTGTTACAGCGGTTGCAACCGCCGTTCTTTTTATTAGATTCTTAGACATGATTTCCCCTAGGATATGTTATGTATTATTGTATTTATTGGTGATCATAAATTAAGTGCGAGACTAATATAGAACTTCAACACCCAAAATAACAACAACTCGATTACATTAAAATTACAAAGGCAAATAGAAAACCGAAAAAATAACACTAAACATCTGTTTTTAATGTTTAAAAACTGAAAAGTGAAAATGTAAATGTTTGTAAACAAATAGAACTAAAGCACACCAATATACCTAAAAGGGAACCAATGAACTCTGATGTTATAAATATTTTAACAATGGCAAAAGTAATCCAAACAGCCGTTGCGCCGGTTTTTTTAATTACTGGTATTGCTGCTACGCTGGGCGTTTTATCTAATCGCTTAGCTCGAATTACCGACCGTGCTCGTCAACTTGAACGAAAATTAAAGGTAAGTACCGATGAAGAGTTTAATTCATCGCTAACAACCGAGCTACGAGCACTGCTGAAACGCTCTCGCTGTATCCATATTGCCTTTAGTTTAAGTGTATTAAGTGCGGTACTTGTTTGCGCCGTGGTCATGCTGTTATTTTTGTCTCATATCCAATCAGTTAATTTAGGTGTTTCCATCGGCAGTTGTTTTGTTGGCGCAATGGCACTACTTATTTGTGCATTTATGTCATTACTGGGTGAAGTATTTTTAGCAACCCGTAGTATGCGCAGAGGAATGATCTTTGCTGACATTGATATAAATAATTAAGGCATGATCTTAGTTTTATAATTCAATAACAGTTCAGTTTAACCGCAATACACTTGAATAATCTGACTTGCTGATATACAACAGCTGCTATACAAGCAATGAATTACATATAAGGGGCAAAAGGAATGAAGTTAAAGCAATTATTTTTAGGTGCAACACTTTGTGCACTAACATTTGGTGCAACAGCAAACTCTGTATTTGAAGAGCCTAGTGACGCCATTGAGTACCGCCAAGCGGCGTTTTCAATGATCCGTGTCCAAATTGGTGATATGGGTGACATGCTAAAGGGCAAAGTACCTTTTGATGCTGAGCGTTTTAAGCACCGTGCAAATAATGCCGCTGCATTATCAAAAATGCCATGGGAAGCATTCGTTGCAGGCAGTGATAAAGGCGAAACATCTGCATTACCTGCTATTTGGAGCGATAACGAAACCTTTATGAAAAAAGCGGTAGCATTCCAACAATATGCTGATGAACTAGCCGTTGCCGCGCAAACAGGTGATAAAAAAGTAATTGCTAAAGCATTTGGCCCATGGGCTAAAGGCTGTAAAGATTGCCACACATCATTTAAAGACTAATCTTTAATGCGATCATCTTAAAACTAAAACGGCGCTTAATTAGCGCCGTTTTTGATCTGTTGAACCGTTTAACTAAACAAGTAAGCCACAGGTTCTGCGCCCCATGTCATCAGTAATGCCGCAAATACAACGACAAAAATAATTATCGCAGTCCACGGTGATTTTGTTAGCTCTTCATTACTATCATTATTTTTTTCAGCGGCATAGCCCGTAACCATTGCTTTGACTAAATTTTTGCCTTTAATGCGATAAATTACAATTGCCACAATATGGAGAATAATCGCGTACAACAATAAATCAAAGTTTTTATGATGCACCCAGCCGGCCCATTCAACTACATTACTTGATACATACTGCACTAATGGGCCATCTGTCAAAATGTCATCAGTGGTCATTAAGCCGCTTACTAACTGCGCCAGTAATAAAATAAAAAATGCCAACACCATGTAGCTGCCCGCTGCGCCATGGCCAGGTTTATTATCTGTTTGTTTAAATGATTTTAGTGCTGCGCTAGGTAAATGAAACAATGCACTTAACTTAGCTGTTTTGCTACCAATCAAGCCCCAAATAAGGCGTGTTACTAGTAGCGCTAAGGTGAAAAAGCCAGCCACAAAGTGTAATTCCATCATGCCTTCTTCAGCACTAAAATACAGCGCCGCAATTGCAATAACTAACAACCAATGGAAACTGCGAATAAACCCATCCCATACTTTAATTTTATGCATGCTTAACCTCTTTTGCGTAAAAGCTTATTATTTCAAACTTTTGTTAATTTAGCATCTTTGCTGTTCAGGGTTAATTGATCTATGGCAGACTAAGGGCATTAATTACCGTAATGAATAATATTAATGACACTTAGCACCAAACGCGCACTCCTAAAAGGCTTTTTAGATATGCTACCACTGTGTTTAGCAGTGATCCCCTGGGGGATTTTATGTGGTTCACTGGCAATACAAAATGGCTTTAGCGCATTTGAAACCCAAGCTATGTCATTATTAGTGTTTGCCGGTTCCGCCCAACTAGTCGCTATAGAGCTAATGGCTGGCAATACGCCTTTATTAACTATTTTATTCACCACCTTCATAATTAGCTCACGGCACTTTTTATACGGCTTAGCGGTGCGTCATAAAGTGATTGATCAGCCGCTGCGTTGGCGCTTACCGGTAAGCTTTGTACTCACTGATGAGCTGTTTGCGTTTTCCCATCATCGCAAAGCTTATCGAACTAAAACTCGCTTGATCTACGCGCTCAGTGCCGGCTTTAGCTTTTATATTACTTGGAACTTGTGGACATTAATTGGCATCGTAGCGGGCAGTCTGCTACCTGATCTCACTAATTTAGGCTTAGACTTTGCTATTGCTGCAACTTTTATTGCATTAGTAATTCCTGGTATTAAAAATCTCGCTACATTGGCAACGGTTGTAAGCGCTGGTGTTGTCGCTACCGTTTTAAAAAGCCAGGGGTTTGAACTATGGTTAGTAGCCGCGGCACTATCGGCGATGACTATCGGTTACCTTATTAGCCGTATCCAAGATAAATTGGAGCATAACTGATGATGAGCACTATTTTACTTATGGCGTGTATTACCTTTTTTACCCGTTACTTATTTTTACATCGTGACCTACCATTTAAAGTTGGCCCGAAAATGCAGCAGTTTCTAAGTTTTAGCGCACCGGCGGTACTTACCGCGATTTGGGTACCTATTGTGTTTGTAACAGATGAGGGAATAAATTTAGATTGGCAAAACCCATACCTCAGTGCGGCAATAGCAGCCATTATTGTCGCGTATAAAACGCACAACATTTACTACACAACACTGGTTGGTATGGGTTTATTTTTGATCTTAAATTAGCACATTAGTAATGCGCTAAAAGTAGCTTTAAACGCTGGCTAATAAAATAGCACGGCTTTTATCTAGAGTGACCTGACCACGTTCGCCAATAGCCGTCATACCGTGGCGTTCAAGTTGCTCAACAATTTTATCAGCGACTTCTTCGCCTAAGTTATAATCACTTAAACGCGTTGGCATATTCACACTGTGAAAAAACGCTTCAGTTGCATTAATTGCTTGTTCAATTGCTGCATCTTCATCACTGATATCTAATCCTAAAACGCGTTCTGCGTACTGTAAGATTTTACCGCGCTTAGTTTCTGTTTGCTCAGCCATCATACGAGGTAATACAATCGCAAGCGTTTGCGCGTGGTCAAGGCCATACATCGCAGTCATTTCATGGCCCAACATATGAGTGGACCAATCTTGTGGTACACCCGCTCCAATTAAGCCGTTTAATGCCATCGTTGCTGACCACATAATATTTGCACGTACTTGATAGTTATCAGGCTCACTGAACGCTTTAGGGCCCTCTTCGATTAAGGTCATTAAAATACCTTCAGCGAAACGGTCTTGCAGCTTAGCACCTACATCGTAGGTTAAATACTGCTCCATAGTATGCACAAATGCATCAACAATACCGTTCGCCACTTGGCGCTCAGGCAATGAAAAAGTCACTGCAGGGTCGAGTACTGCAAATTTTGGCAATACAAATGGACTAGCAAATGCAAGTTTTTCGTGAGTGTCAAGATTTGAAACAACACTATTGCCGTTTGACTCAGAGCCCGTTGCAGGTAACGTTAATACCACACCAAGAGCAATAGCAGATTTAATCTCGCCACCTTTTGATAAAATATCCCATGGCTCGCCGTCATAATTAGCTGCTGCGGCAATAAATTTACTACCATCAGCGACTGAACCACCACCAACTGCAAGAATGTAATCAACTTGCTTTTCTTTAACCAAAGCAACGGCTTTCATACATGTTTGATAACTTGGGTTAGGCTCAATACCGGCAAACTCAAACCACGTATGTTCACTTAACGCATCGACGACTTGATCATAGACGCCATTACTTTTAATACTGCCGCCACCATAAGTAACTAATACTTTTGCGTCTGCAGGGATCTCATTTTTAATTAAAGCGATTTGTTGTTCGCCGAAATGAATTTTGGTTGGGTTTGCAAAACTGAAATTTAACATGCTTGCTCCATTGCTTAGAGATGCTCATTATTTAGTGTGAGCTAAAATTTGGTGACCATCTAATTGTAGGGATTTAAGCATTAATTTAAAGACTAAGCTCAGAGAATCACTTTTGCACAGCTGCAACAATAGATGGTATAAACTATAATTACTTAATATTTGAGAACTAAATTATGTGGCATGGCCTTGATGAATTTTTACATGTGGTTGAACATGGCAGCTTTACCAAAGCAGCCAAAGTCATGGAAGTATCAACTTCACATATTAGCCGCCAAGTACAGCAACTTGAAAACCGCTTAGGCTCATTGCTATTTCAACGTACTACCCGAAAAATAAGCCTCACCGATGCCGGCCGCGAATATGCCGTAAAGCTCAAAGCAATTAAACAAGAGCTAATTGATGCTAATAATCAACTGCAAGGTGAGCAACGTAAACCCAAAGGGATCATTAGAATTTCTGGTGCTGGTGAATTTGTTGCATGTCATGTAGCACCTAAAATTGTTGAGTTTGTAAAACGCTACCCTGAGGTTGAAGTAGATATGGACTTCAACAATCGTAATGTCGACTTAGTTGAAGAAGGTTTTGATTTAGCGATCCGTTTTGGCCGCATGCAAGACTCTAACTTAATTGCACGACCACTTAGCCCGCGAATCATGACTCTCGTTGCCAGTCCAGAATATTTAGCACATCACCCAACCCCAACTACGCCTCAACAATTAACCGCTCATAATTGCTTAATTGCCATGGGGAAACGTTGGCGATTTAATTTTGCCGGCGATATTAAAGAGGTAAAAGTTGCCGGCAACTGGCGCAGTAACCATCCGCGCGCACTATTATCTGCGACATTAGCAGGCTTAGGCATTGCCCATTTAGCCACTGATATTGTTGATAAGTATATTGAAAACGGGCAACTAATTACCTTACTTGATGAGTTTCAGGTAACAGACAATGCCTCTTGGTTAGTGTATCCACGTAAAGATTTAATGCCGTACAGAGTGCGATTATTGATTGAACATTTACTCACAAGCTTTAATCATGCAAGTTAAAATAAAATGGTCTATGCAATATGATGATAATTTAAGCTGTATGTCTGTCACAACTCAGGATAGAATTTAACAAACAACAATAACAAGAGAGCAACATGAACGACTTCTATCAACTTTCAGCCAGCAATCTGCAAGGCCAAAGCATTGATTTTTCAGATTTCGCAGGCAAAGTTGTGTTAATTGTCAACACTGCCAGTAAATGTGGCTTCACTCCACAGTACGAAGGTTTACAACAATTACATGCAAAATACGCTGATCAAGGGTTAGTAATTATTGGTTTCCCGTGCAATCAATTCGGCAAACAAGAGCCTGGCGGCGCAAAAGAAATAGCGCAAGGTTGTTTAATTAACTACGGTGTTGATTTTGTGATGATGAGCAAAATTGATGTTAATGGCGAAAACGCCCACCCCGTATTCAGGCATTTAAAATCAGCCTTACCTGGATTTTTAACCCGCAAAATAAAATGGAATTTCACTAAGTTTTTAGTTGGCCGCGACGGCGAGGCAATTAAACGCTTTGCACCATTTACCAAACCGCAACAAATCGAAGGTGCTATTATCAAAGCCCTTAAAAGCAGTAATATCTAAACTCTAAAAGCAATAAAGAGGCAAATTGCCTCTTTATTTAAATTATCTCTTAGTCGTTTAAATACTCATCTAAGTCATCATCGCCCAAGTTTTTACGCAAGCGTTTTTGCTCAAGGTAGTCTTCCAACTTTTTCTTAACCTTTTGCTTATTCTTGTCGTGTTGATTACGCCCGACCATTTCGTACTCGTCTTCAACAAAATCGTCATCTAGCGCATCGTAACTAAATGTCTTACCCACAACCCACTCCATAAAGTGTTTGAGACCAATTAAGGATTTTTTATCACTATCATTGGTAAATTAAAAATGTTCAGCACTATTTCACCGTATGAAAAAGCACCAAAATAAAGCCATAACGCAATTCTAAAATAGTGTTATGTCGATATTGTGAATAAATAGCGCTAAATTTGAGTTCTGGAAAGTGAGAGTTTTTTATCGAAACGATAAGTATCTTTTATGTATTAATGTAAATTAGTCAAAATGACTAAAAAATGGCTTTTTTATAACATTTAAATGTAATTAAAAAAGGGAAAAAAACAATTAACTCATTGTTTTTAAATGCCAATAATTATTGGCATTAAACTTGATAAGTATTAAATACGTTAAATGCGTACTGGTCATAATCAACAAATTAGCAGGAAATAAAAATGAAAAAATTACTATTAATAAGTTCTTTATTCATTGCCACAGGGGCAATGGCACACAATGATAATGAGACGAATATTTCTTTTAGCGGCGACACATGTGACGTTGAATTTAAAAATGATGTGCGTATTAAGCCAAATGAATTAGAAATTTTTACAGCTGATAACCACACTATGACTTTTATAAATAGTGGCGAGTTAATGATTGATGGCCAAACTTTGACACTCAACAGTCAACAACACCAAGCGATCAGTAATTATTCAGACAGTCTGCGTAGCCAATTACCAGAAGTCGCGAACATTGCTCTTGAAGGCGTTAAAATTGCCGGGGTCGCCATTGAAGAAGTCGCCAATGCATTTAATATCGATGGCCTAGATAGCATTAATGAATTAATGGCTGATATTCAGGTAGAAGTACAAAACACCTTTTACCAACAAGGCGCTTTTGTAATGGGCCAACAAAGCTTTAGCCAGTTTGGCGAAAACTTTGAAAGCCAATTTGATGAGCAAATAGAAAGCGCTGTACAAGCTGCGATGATGCAATCGATGGGTAGTATTTTAATGGCTGTAGGTTCAGAACTAATGGGCTCTGGTGGCGATATGCAAGCCTTTGAACAACGCATGGAAAATATGGGGGCTGAAATTGAAGCCAAAGTTGAGCAACAAGCTAACCAACTTGAAAAACGCGCTGATGCACTGTGCGGTAATTTTTCAACCATTGCTGATCAAGAGCAACAATTAGTTAAACTAGTTCCAGAATTGAAAGACTACCAATTATTTAGTTATAAACAAAATAACTAACTTGAACTCAGGTTCTAAACGCTAAAAGTTTGATATCCCTTTAGCAGCACTCTTTTTTAAAGGTGCTGCTTTTTTATGCCATGCTATTTCTTCGCTAAATGCACTAACTCACCTAGCTTTATAATAGCTTGTTCAATTTTTTCACCCCATGGCAAACCATAACTTAGTCGAATACAACTGCGGTATTTATTGGTGGCTGAAAAAATATAGCCCGGAGTAATGCTAATGCCACTTTCTAATGCCAGTTGAAATAGTTTTACACTATCGTAAGCCGCACCTAAATCAATCCAGATCACACATCCGCCTTGCGGATCGCTGATCCTAGCGGTACTCGGAAAGGCCTGTTGTAAACACCAGATCATTCGTTCTTTATTAGAACGTAGACGCTGTCGCAGTAGTTTTATATTACGATCATAATCACCACTGACTATAAATTCATATAACGTCCATTGATTGATCAGTGAAGTAGAACAACTCAATGCACGCTTATAGCGACGCGCTTTGGCAGCAAACTTTCCGGCAATCAACCAGCCAACACGATAACTCGGCGCCGCAGTTTTAGAAAACGAAGCACAGGTTAATACCAACCCTTTTGTTGAGTAAGCCTGAGCGGGTGTACCACGCTGCGGGGTAAAATGTAAATCACCATACACATCATCTTCAATTAGCACCACATCTTGAGATTCCAATAACTCTACTAATTGTTTACGCTTATGATCAGGCATAAAACTACCCACAGGATTATTGATCGAAGTAGAGAACACACAGGCTTTAATATCGTGATCATGTAAAGCCTGGCTCAGATCATCAAGCCAGATCCCATCATCAGGACACAGCGGGATCTCGAGCGCCTTGAGGCCCAGGCTTTCGATCAATTCAATGATACCAAAATAACAAGGTGACTCGATCGCCACCACATCACCTACTTTAGTGACACATTTTAGCGCGATCGCCAGTGCTTCTTGAGCACCGTTGGTGATCACAAGTTCTTGCGAGTCAACACCAATGCCAAAATCTAAATAACGATGGATTAACTGCTTTTTCAATGGTGCAAAACCATCCATCGCACCATAATTTATGGCGCGACTGCCGGCAATCGACATAACCCGGCGCATCGTACGACTTAGCATTTTATCAGTTGGAGCGGCAGCAACAGGATTAGCAATGCCAAACGGTACGACATCGGCTTGATGAATTGCATCATACACTTGCTCAATTAATACCTGCATGTTGACCGAAACTGGCTCACGATTGAGTTTAACCCGCTTTGGCCGCGCTAACTGGGTATGTGCCGTTTTTAAAAAATAGCCTGACTTTTCTCGTGCTTCAACCAAACCTTGTGCCTCAAGTGATTGGTAAGCCAATTTCACCGTCGGAATACTGACATTCAGCTTAGTGGCCATTTTACGTAATGAGGGGAGTTTTTCGCCTGGTAATAGTGTCCCCTGCTCACTCAGCTCACGCACCAGCTGCATTACTTGCTGATATAAAAAGTCATGGTTGGTTTTGCTGATCACCAGCGACATAGTAGACACCTTAAAGCCGTACAATCTGTATAGGTTGCATTTATAGTTTTCTGTGTATGTTAAGTATACAGAAGTATCTTAAAATAAACACTTAATCGACATAATGGACCAAGGCCATGAAAAGTATCGTGCTTTATGCACTAACCGTTTTAATTTGGGGCTCTACCTGGCTCGCAATCGAATTTCAACTTGGCGATATCGCCGTTGAAGTTTCACTATTTTATCGCTTTAGTTTGGCTGCAATTCTAATGTGGGTATGGGTGAATATTAAAAAATTACCGATGAATTATAGTCGTCGCGATCATGGCTTTTTCGTATTACTAGCATTGTGTAACTTTGGCCTTAATTACTTAGTACTTTACTGGGCACAACATTATTTAACGTCAGCCATGGCATCAATCGCCTTTTCAATGTTGTTATTAATGAACATTGTAAATACCCGATTATTTTTTGGTAAACCCATCGCTAAACGTATTTATACAGGTGCATTGATAGGGGTATTAGGCATCATCAGTCTGTTTTGGCCACAATTACAGCAGTTCGACTTGAGTAATGGGGCGTTGGTCGGTTTGCTACTAGCCTTAGCTGGCACCTTTGTGGCTTCATTAGGGAATATGATCAGCGTGCGTAACTCTCAACAACGTATTGGCGTCATGCAGGGCAATGCATGGGGCATGTTATACAGCGCTATTGGTTTATTTGTATATGTAATCATCAGCGGTGCCGATTTTAGCCTGTCGGCCCCAGCAAGCTACTGGTATTCATTAGTTTATTTATCGGTGTTTGGGACGGTTATTGCATTTGCATGTTACTTTGCACTACTAAAAAATATCGGCCCAGAACGTGCCAGCTATGTGATTGTGTTATTTCCATTAGTTGCAGTGACTTTAAGTACATTATTTGAAGGTTTTAGTTGGCAAGCCAATACGTTTATCGGCTTTAGTTTAGTACTGCTTGGTAATGCTATTGTACTGACTCCAACAAAAAGAATTAAAGCGTTTATTGAGTCTAATAAAGCATCATTTGCTAATAAACGCTCCATCCCCAGTTAGAATGCGTATATACGCAACTAACGCCAAAAGCGCCTACTTGTTAGGCGCTTTTTTATTACTAACATATTACTCGTCATTTAGCATTGGGCATACAAAAACGCAACGCGAGCGGATGAATAGTCACCAACGCTGGGGTAACGCCTACCAGCTCACCATCTGCTTCGATTGGTAAATCAGGCGTATTTATATAAGCAATTTCTAAGCGCTGGTAGTTGAGCTCTTTCATACCGTGGTGCTTACGTAGCAATAAGCGCACAAAACTGTAGAGGTTACCTAACAAACCACGCGTAGGCACGCGATAGCACTCTAAATAGCCACTATTCAATTGTGCTTTTGGCGCTATCATCAACCCCCCACCAAAATAATGATGATTTGCAAATACAGTAATCAAATTACCATATTCGCATTGCTGCCCTGCAAAACTCCCAGCCAAGCGAGAAGGCTGATAAACGAATAAACACTTAAAGCCAGCTAAACTATAACTTAAAGCGGATAATGCAGGCTTGGTTTGCAATGCCTGTACTACATGCGCATCAAAGCCAACCCCCGCAATATTAATAAAGTAACGGCTATTTATTTGGCCAATATCGATTTTTACTTGATGCTCACTAAAAATAGCATTACGCCAAGCTGAGTTTGAACAGCCAAAGCCGCGTGCAAAATCATTACCCGTCCCCTGAGGCAATAACGCCAACGAGCAACTCAATCCCATCAATGCATTTACAGCCAAATGCAGGCTGCCATCACCACCGAGCACAACAACGCGCTTTTGTGACTGAGCCAAAACCGTTATTTTTTGGCAATCATTGGTAAAATGTCCTGTGGTGTAAAAAACAGTGTAACTAATTTGACGTTTTTGACACTGCTCTAATAACCAAGTGCAATTTTTTTTATGTTTTTTTTGCGTACTTGGTTTAATAATTATTAGCATCTGGATACCAGCCTATTCAAAAGTAGGGAAATAGACATTTTCAAAAAATAAATTAATCTGAATAATTAGTCACTTTATTTATTATCTAATGCATTAAAATATCAGTGGCAGTGTAATATTGCTTTTAAACAAGTGATTTAGGCGACTTTAAATTTCATAACCATGCATAATACTCAGTACGTACTATCTGAATCATACCTTAATAAAAACAATTCGGATTAGTTATTTCTATCCGACCACCCTAATTTTTATCGTTTTATTTTTGTGCAAAAAAAGCTCAGAATAGCCGTGTTGTCAAAACAGACATAACTCGGAGCAAAGTAATGAACCCAGTAAATACATTAAACGAAAATGCAGCTACTCATGTTGCAGTAAAACCGACCAACCGCAAAGCAAAAATGCTTGCCAGACTTAACCGTTTCGGCAAAAAGCTAGCTCTTGGCGGCGCAGTTCAATACAAGTAATCACCCAACCATGATTACTTTAGCGGTGCAGCAAACACCCAACCACTAAATGAAACTACTTATTTAGCTCCCTCGTTTGCTGCAACCCCTTCTTTAAACTCCCTAAAAACTCCTTTTTTATAAAAAAACCTCTTTTTTAGAACAAAAAAACAGCAAACGATCTTTTTCCTATTTACACACCCCAATCACCTGCGTATTATTCTTTCCCAACGGAGAGATGGCAGAGTGGTCGAATGCACCGGTCTTGAAAACCGGCAGGGGTTTATAGCCCCTCTAGGGTTCAAATCCCTATCTCTCCACCATTATTACGTTTTGGTGGTTCACTCGATTATCAAAATGACAATTTATGCGCCGGAGAGGTGGCCGAGTGGCCGAAGGCGCTCCCCTGCTAAGGGAGTATAGGGTTTGTAGCTCTATCGAGGGTTCGAATCCCTCCTTCTCCGCCATTTAATAACGAAAAAAGCCCCGCAATTTATTGTGGGGCTTTTTTTGTTGTTAAAAATGGCAGAAGGCGGGTGAGAACCCTCGACCAGGGTTCGATAAAATGTCAGGAACATTTTAGGCCGCTGCAAGCGTCGCGAAGCGATTGGTTACATGGACGTAAGCAAGCCCATCCCCACGTTTGACACAAATTTCAGAATGAAAAGCCTATTGTTTTATGTCCGTAACCTTTACACCAATGAAGGCGGGTGAGAACCCTCGACTAGGGTTCGACCAAACTTTGTCTGGAACAAAGTTAAACGCACGCAGTGCGGCCAGAAAACTAAACTCTAGATCCCTTCCGCTAAGTTGTGTAATGTAATATCAAATAGAACACATAAGTCAGCTCTTAAACCAAATTCAAAAATCGTTCTGACTTTTCTTTTTAAAAACACCAAAATATTTTCTAAGGCTACAAGTTGAATAACAGTGAGGACAAAGAAAGTGGTATTTTATATGCAGTTTTTACAACTGTATTATTGTACTTCCTTTTCAAAATCACTTTAATTTACACAATAGTTTCAGACCGATATGCTTCTTGTCTAAGCTCTCGCTGGGACAACATTGAAGTAGTTATTACTCCTTTTTCAGCATTCTTAATTTTAGCAATATTGAGTTGTATTTGGTTGTTCCTTAGTTGTTTAAAATATAAAAAGAAAGTAGGTAAAGCAGCCTATCTAGTATTTTTTTTCGCAGCGATATTCTATTATTTTTGGTTTAAAGGTTTTTACGGCTTTTGGTTACTAATGGAGTATGAGCAGGACAAAATAACCCTATCTCAATTTTTTAACAAAACTGGGGGCGATGAGTTATTTAAATTATATGATGGGCATCACGAAATTCAGATATTGTGCCAACCATATAATCACAATGCAGATAAAAAACCGGATAACTAACTGATACATCATAGTAATGCAATAGGTTGCTACCTATTAAATCAATACTTTAACCTAGCCTAGGTATTCTCTCGTAACGATTGGGTGAGCAGGTAAAAATTCATCGCAGATAAACGGCCTTGTATTGATACAAGCCTGTAGATTATTTTTTTTGTATGTTGTCGGGTTTCGCTGCGATCAAACTCACCTACAGTGCTTCTGTGTAAAACGGGTAAAGAGGCTAAACAGTCTCTTTATCTTAATAACCCAAACTAAACCCATCGGCATCTAAATGCGCCGGGAAACTTTGCTTAAAGAGCTCAAGCGGCTGTTTGTCCAAAGTGATAATAACAACATCAGCTTTGTTATCAGTAGCGGCTGCTAACGTATCACCTTTAAAGTCATACACTGCCGTGCCGCCATTGTGCGCGACGCCATTAGCATCATCACCAATACGATTAACGCCAATCACATAACACTGGTTTTCCATCGCCCGCGCCATTAGTAAGGTGTCCCATACTTTGCGCCTTGCAGCAGGCCAGTTGGCGACATTAACCATCACATCGTAGTCATTGCGATTGCGCTGAAAGACCGGAAAACGTAAGTCGTAACAAACTTGCGGTAAAATTCTAAAGTCATTAAGGGTGAACACTTCACGTTGCTGCCCTGCGGTTACAAAATCGCCCTCTTTGCCCAAGCAAAATAAATGCCGTTTGTCGTAATACTTCACTTCGCCATTGGGCCATGCCCAATAAAAGCGATTAGCTTTTTTATTTCCTTGCGTTACCAATACCGAGCCTGCAATTACCGCATTGCTTGATTTTGCCGACGCGATCATCCAATCAAGCACTTTGCCTTGCTTTAACTGATGATCCGGCTCTGCGCAATCAAGGTTAATAGCAAAGCCGGTGGCAAAGGTTTCTGGCAATAAAATAAGCTCTACTGATTTATCTATATCAGCTATTTTATTGCCAAAGTGTGCCAAGTTGGCGTCTTTATCTAACCAATTAAGCGATGTTTGTATCAGTGCTATAGTTAAAGTTGACATAAAATCTCCGCGGCTTGTAATAGCGTGGCGTCATTTTTGGCAAAGCATAAGCGAATAACTTTATCGTTGCTTGGTTGCTGATAAAACACGCTTAGTGGAATGGCTGCAACGCCTGCTTGTTCTACTAACCACTGGCAAAATTCTACGTCATTTAAATCCGATACATCGCTGTAATCAAGCAGTAAAAAGTAGGTGCCTTCACTTGGTAAAATGGTAAAGCGGCTATCTTTTAGTGCTTTACTAAGTACATCACGCTTTTGTTGATAAAACTCACTGAGCTCATCCACATGCTCACCTTGCTGTTCTAACATATCGGCTAATGCATGTTGTGCCGGCGTAAAGCTTGAAAAAGTCACATATTGGTGAATTTTACGAAACTCGACCGCAAGTGCAGCGGGTGCGATGCAGTAACCCATTTTCCAGCCTGTGCTATGAAAAGTCTTGCCAAAGCTTGAGATAACAAAGCTGCGAGCAAACAATTCGTTATCACGCAGCACACTTAAATGCGGTTGCTGATCAAAAGTAATATGCTCGTATACTTCATCACTTATCAGGTATAAGTCATGCTTAATTACTAAGGCTTTTAGAGCATTAATATCGTGCTGTTTTAACGTTTTACCACTTGGGTTATGTGGAGTGTTGATTATAATAGCCCGCGTTTTGCTATTGATAGCCGCAGCCACCGTTTGCCAGTCAATTGCATAACTCGGAGCATGCAGAGCAATATTGACTGACTTACCACCGGCCAATTCAATCGCTGGCTGGTATGAATCATAAGCGGGGTCAAACACAATGACTTCATCACCTTCGCGCACCAGCGCCTGAATGGCAACAAACAAGGCCTCGGTCGCGCCAGAGGTTACCGTTACTTGCTGCGCGGCATCTATTTCAGCTGCATATTTTCGTTTTGCTAACTGGGCAATTTGTTGCTGCAGGCGCGGCACACCAGATGAAGGTGAATATTGATTAACTCCTTCAAGTACATAATGATTAAGCTGTTTTTTAAGTAGCTCAGGCGCATCAAACTCAGGAAACCCCTGCGATAAATTAATCGCTTCGAATTGATTTGCTAAAGCAGTCATTTGACTAAAAATACTGGTGCCTAAATTTGGCAATTTACTTTCAAACACTGGTTACCCTTAATGATGGTTTTGCGCCCAAAGCGATGCTATCATTGCTGTTAACAGATGTATAGCCGTCTAAAGAAGTATGAGGAATGTATGCATAACAATACCGCTATTTCAGAACTTATAGAAGCAGGAAAGTGGATCAGTCAACGTGGTTGGGTGCCAGCTACGGGTGGTAATTTTTCAGCGCGAACTAACACCGGTTTTGTGGTTACTGCCAGCGGTTTTGACAAAGGTCAATTAGGGTCGCATACCTTTATTGAACTGGATCATGTCGGTAATCGTAGCGCTAGCGCCGCCAAACCCTCAGCTGAAACCGAATTGCATTTGTGCATGTATAAACTTATTCCTGCTGCTAATTATGTATTGCACACTCATTCGGTTGCTGCGACGGTATTATCTCGGGTTATTAAAGGTCACAGCCTAGACTTACACGGCTACGAAATGCAAAAGTCACTAACCGGCATTACTTCACATTTAGACACCTTGAGTATTCCAATCTTTGATAACGACCAAGATATTGATCGCTTGAGTTTATTAGTGAGCGATCACCACTTACACACGCCTATTGAGCACGGCGTGCTTATTCGCGGCCACGGTTTGTATGTAGTGGGTCGCACTATTGGTGAAGTACGCCGTCAATTAGAAGGCCTTGAGTTTTTATTTGCATGTGAGATAGAACGCTTAAAATTAGTAGGATTAGAATCATGATCAAAGCACTGCTGACCGATATTGAAGGCACTATTACCCGTATTTCGTTTGTTAAAGACGTACTATTTCCATATGCCGCAAAGCAGCTCCCCGAATTTGTAAAAACTCATCAAGAGCAAAGCGCTGTAGCTGAACAAATTTATGCCGTAAAAGCGGTTATTGAACAGCCAGATGCCAGTATTGATGTCGTAATTAACACTTTACTTGAATGGATCCGTGACGATAAAAAAATCACTCCATTAAAACAGTTACAAGGTTTGATTTGGCAAACTGGCTATGAAAATGGCGATTTTACCGGCCATTTATACCCAGATGCCTACCACTTTTTAGTTGCACAGCAACAAGCCGGCCAGCAGTTGTATGTGTATTCATCAGGGTCAGTAAAAGCACAGCATTTAATTTTTAACTACTCTGACTTTG
Source organism: Pseudoalteromonas sp. SG44-1 (assembly GCF_014164315.1). Lineage (NCBI taxonomy): Bacteria > Pseudomonadati > Pseudomonadota > Gammaproteobacteria > Alteromonadales > Pseudoalteromonadaceae > Pseudoalteromonas > Pseudoalteromonas sp. SG44-1. The sequence goes on along the minus strand of NZ_JACJEW010000003.1, from coordinate 93,553 downwards.
GTGATATTCGCTCCTTATTTACTGATTATTTTGATACTCAAGTCGGCGCTAAACAAGAGCAACGTTCATATCACAATATTATTGAGCAACTACCTTTTGCCGCTAATGAAGTGTTATTTTTAAGTGATGTGGCAGCCGAGCTTGATGCCGCCAAAGCCGCAGGTTTAAAAACCTTGCACCTGATCCGTGATGGTCAAGCAAGCTCGCCTGCGCATAACTATATTAACGATTTTAGCCAATTCACTGTGGAGCATTTAGCATGAGCCAACTGACTATTTTTGCTGACTGTAACGGCAATAATGCTTTATTAAACACTCAAGATACAGCACAAATTGCCACCGAGCTTAATAAAGTAAATGTACGATTTGAGCAGTGGCAAGCAACAAAAATGATTACTGCTGATACTAGCCATGAAGCTATTATTTCCGCCTATAACGCTGATATTGAAAGCTTAAAGCAACAAGGTGGTTATCAAACTGTAGATGTTATTTCGCTGGCAAAAGGCAATCCGAACGCTGCAGAATTACGTGCTAAGTTTTTATTTGAGCACACCCATAGTGAAGACGAAGTACGCTTTTTTGTAAAAGGCCAAGGATTATTTTGCCTGCATATTAACGACAAGGTTTACCAAGTACTTTGCAAGCAGGGTGATTTAATTTCAGTACCAGAGCTTACTCCCCATTGGTTTGATATGGGCAGCGATCCTGAATTTACTGCGATCCGTTTATTCAATAATACCGAAGGCTGGGTGGCACAAAGCACCGAATCTGAGATTGCTAAGCAGTTTCCTTTATTGGACTAAATATCTGTTAATAATGGAGTTTAAATGGAAAAGTTGTTTTCATACGGCACACTGCAATTAGAGCAAGTACAGCTTGATACCTTTGGCCGCTTGCTCGAAGGCCAAGCCGATACACTACAAGGTTACGTAGTAGGCGAAGTTGAGATCACCGACGCCGCCGTGTACAAAAGCAGCGGCCAGCGTTTTCATCCAGCATTAATTAAAACAGGCCTGCCAACAGATACAGTAACTGGCACTATTTTTACTATCACCTTAGAGGAACTTGCTAACGCGGATAGCTACGAAGTTAATGACTACATCCGTATTGAAGAGTCATTTAGCAGCGGCATTAATGCATGGGTGTATGTGGCAAAAGGCTGTTAAACCAGCCTTTTTAATTCACCAACTAAAACTTGTTGTTGGTCATAAACGCCAGTATCGAGTACCCAGCCGGTAATAAGCTTAGCGGGGGTTACATCAAATGCGGGATTATATACGTTAGCATTTGTAGGTGCCCATAGCGCTTCACCAAAGCTTCCGCTTACACCGCGCACTTCTGCGCTGTTACGTTGTTCTATTTCAATGTCTGCACCGCATGCTGTGTTTACATCGAGGGTTGTTAGCGGCGCTACTACATAAAATGGGATGTCATGAAAATGCGCCAGTACTGCTAAGTTATAAGTGCCTACTTTATTAGCAAAGTCACCATTTGCAGCAATACGATCTGCACCGACAAAAATTTTATCAACCTTGCCATCAGCCATTAAACTCGCTGCCATATTATCGCAAATTAAGGTGTAAGGTACTTGCCAGCGCTCAAGTTCAAACGCGGTTAAACGCCCGCCTTGCAATAATGGCCGCGTTTCATCCACCCATACATGAATATCGCCATGACGTTGCTGCGCTTTATAAATAACACCAAGAGCAGTACCAATACCTGCGGTTGCTAAGGCGCCTGTATTACAATGTGTGAGAATATTATCGCCGCTGCTAACCAATGCAGCACCATGATTTGCCATGCTTTCACACAAGGCGATATCTTCATTAAACAGGATAACAGCTGCGCTTACAATTGCCGTTACATAATCATCTTGTTGTAACGCAATACGTAACTTTGCCATACAATGCATTAAATTAACCGCGGTTGGCCGAGTGGCTTCTAAATCATCAATCGCCTGCGCTAATGCTACTTTAGCGGTGCCTTGCTCTGCCAAATGGGCAACTAGCAAACTTGCTCCTAAACCAATTAGCGGTGCGCCGCGTATTTTTAAGCTTAGAATTAAATCCCTCATACTGGCTACATCATCACATTCGTGCCATACCTGCTGATGCGGCAGTAGGTATTGGTCTAACACGCTTAGTGTATTGTTTTGATATTTTAAACTGCTCGCTATGAGGTCTTGCATGATTGATCCTGAATAATCGTTAGGCTGAGGTTATTTTACAGTAGTTTTTAAAACGCACAACCCAGAAGTGTAGACATCTAAACGGTTGAAGGTATAGAATGCTATCGTTTATCATTTTCTGAGAGTACGCCGATGGCCGAATACGTTGCCTTTAATGCACAGCATGCGATTGATTATATTAAAAATCTTGTAACTAAAGATGGATATGATTTGTTTGATCCTGACCAAACGTTATCGGCGTATGAGTTTGGAGATGGCAATTTAAATCTCGTTTTTAGAATAAGCGACGAGCAAAGTAATAGCGTTATTTTAAAGCAAGCCTTGCCTTATGCGCGCTGTGTGGGTGAGTCATGGCCATTAACGCTTGACCGAGCACGCATTGAAGCTGAGGTTTTACTCAATCACGGCGCATTAAGCCCTGACTACACAGCAAAAGTATTGCATCATAATCCAGAGCAAGCACTGACCATTTTAGAAGATCTTGGTCACTTACAAATTTTGCGTAGCGCACAAATAAACGCAGAGCAATTTCCGCTATTAGGTCAACATGTGGCTCACTACTTAAGCCATACCGGTTTTTATAACTCAGACTTTTACCTAACCGCGCAAGATAAAAAAGCCAAAGTCAGTCAGTTTACTAATCCAGAATTGTGCCAAATTACTGAAGATTTGTTTTTCAACGATATCTTGCGTGAACATGAGCGTAATAACTACCCAAGCGAGTTGCAAAGTACAGTCTATAAATTACAAAATAACACCGCATTACATTTAGCGATCGCAAAACTAAAAGCTAAATTTTTATCATGCCCGCAGACGCTATTACATGGTGATATGCATAGCGGCAGTATTTTTGTCGATCAAAACACCACTAAGATGATCGACCCTGAATTTGGCTTTTTTGGCCCAGTTGGCTTTGATATCGGCTCATTTATCGGCAATTTATTATTAAACTACTGCGCGCAAAATGCTCGTATTAGTGAATTTGTTACACGCCGTAACTATCACACCCATTTACTGACTTGCCTGCAAGAGAGTTATTCTTTGTTTGAACAACAGTGGCTGACATTTATTGCAGAGCAAACCACAGATAACAATTTAAAAGCCGCTGGTTATGGCGAGTATTTTATGCAACAAGTATTACAAGACGCGATTGGTTACTGTGGGACAGAACTAATACGCCGCACTATCGGCTTAGCACACGTTGCTGACATTGATGGCATTGAAGATGCGCAGGCGCGTTTAGACGTACAACGCCACACTTTAGCGCTGGGTGAGCAGTTAGTACTCAACGCCCACACTTGCAATAACAAAGAAGAGTTTTTCTCTTTATTGATAAGCCAACTAAATTAAATTTATAAAAATAGCAAAAGGCACTTTATTTAGTGCCTTTTATCAACCTATTTGGGCGGGACCTAGCTTCTATTACCTAGTATTTTAAATTACTGATAATTTTCATACATTTTATCAAGCGGCTCTGACAGGCCGTTTTCTTGCACAACGCGCACATGCTGGCGGCCAAGTTCACGGGCACTAAATACCCCGCATGAGTGAGCAATTAAACCCGCACCATAATGAATGTACTTATTGTAGTTTGCTACGCGCTGCGCTTTATCGGCGACATCTAAGCCACGTTGCAACCGCTCGTTGTGTGTGGTTATCCCTGTTGGGCAAGTGTCTTTATTACATTGCAGCGCTTGAATACAACCCAAAGCAAACATATGACCACGTGCCGATACAACAAAGTCTGCGCCCAGCGCGAGCGCCCATGCAACCTTAGACGGCACAATCAGTTTGCCTGACGCAATAACTTTAATTCGCTCTCGCAGGCCATGCTTTTCGAGCATATTAACAACCAAAGGTAAACTTTCTTTCAGTGGTAAACCCACCGAATCCATCAGCGGTTGTGGTGCAGCACCGGTACCGCCATCAGCACTATCGATAGTAATAAAGTCGGGCGCAGATTCAATACCACGATGATTGATCTCAGCAAACAAGGTTTCCAGCCATGCATAAGCGCCAATAACCGCTTTAAAGCCGGTTGGCTTGCCAGTCGTTTCGCGCACCGAGGCAATCATATCAAGTAAATCTGCAGGGTTTTTAACTTCAGGATGACCATTTGGGCTAATTGAATCGTGACCTTCTGGGATACCACGAATAGCCGCAATTTCAGCAGTCACTTTTTTGCCTGGCAACATACCGCCTTTACCAGGCTTCGCACCTTGGCTCATTTTAATTTCAAACATTTTTACTTGTTCATGCGCAGCTATTTGCTTGAGCTTCTCATGACTTAATTTACCTTGTTCATCGCGCACACCATATTTAGCTGTGCCAATTTGAAACACAATGTCGGCACCTCCTTCTAAGTGATAAGGGCTTAAACCACCTTCACCAGTGTTCATCCAACAACCAGCGAGTTTGGCACCTTGCGATAACGCACGTACAGCAGGTTTTGATAACGCACCAAAACTCATACCTGAAATATTGAATAGCGATTTAGTAATATAAGGATTTGGACAATGCGGCCCTAAGGTAACTGCACTAGGTTCAAGCGCTTCTTCGTCCAAGGTAGGAAACGCGCAGTTCATAAACATCACGGTCCCGGTAACTTCTAGGCTCTGAGTTGAGCCAAAGGCGGTGGTACGATCAACATTTTTAGCCGCTTTATAAACCCAACTACGATCGGCGCGATTAAATGGCATTTCTTCGCGATCCATAGCGAAAAAGTATTGACGAAAAAACTCACCTTGGCGCTCAAAAAAGTATCTAAACCGACCTATTACCGGATAATTACGTCTAATCGCTTGTTTAGATTGAGTGACATCACTGATATAAAAATAAATAACAACTAAAACTAAACACCCAAATACCACTATAAATAAGCTGGCAAACACATCAATGCTAAAAACTATTAAATTACTCATGCAGCGCCCCTTGCTGGTTGTTTTCTCATTTCACTAATACTTATACTAAAAACTTAAGCTAAGTAGCGAATATATTAGTAAAAATCTTATTACAGTAGAGAGCATATAAGCAGATTAAATTTCAAGCAAAGGATTTTAATGGATCACTGCACTGAATGCAGCGATCCATGTCGATAGAAGCTAGCTTTTTTGTTTAGTTAACTCAGTTTCAATGTATCGATGGATTTGATCTTCTAATACTGACATTGGCACAGAGCCATGACGAAGTATTTGATGATGGAACTCGCGTACATCAAAGTCTTGCCCTAATGCTTGCTCTGTTTCTTTGCGTAAGCGTTTAATAGTCAGCTCACCAATTTTGTATGATAGTGCTTGTGCTGGCCATGAAATATAACGATCAGTTTCGGTTTTCACATTGTGTAAAGACAATGCTGTATTTTCGCTCATAAATTTCATCGCACGATCGCGACTCCAGCCGTACATGTGCATGCCAGTATCAACCACTAAACGGGCTGCACGCCACATTTCATAAGTTAAACGACCAAAGTTACTATATGGATCTTGATAAAAGCCCGCTTCAATACCTAAGTATTCAGAATATAATCCCCATCCTTCGCCAAATGCTGATAAATAAGCATCTTGACGATAACTTGGTAGGTTTTCTAATTCAGCATTAAGGGAAATCTGTAAATGATGCCCAGGTACAGCTTCATGAAAAGTAAGTGCCTCTAAAACATATAAAGGGCGCTTATCAAGTGCATAAGTGTTTACCCAGTAATAACCCGCTTGATCATCACGACTCGAACCAGAGTAACGGCCAGTCGTGTACTTAGGCGCTATGCTTGCTGGCACAGGTGCAACACCATAAGGCATGCGTGGTAAGGTGTGAAATAGCTTAGGTAATTGTGCATCCATTTTTTTAGCTATGTACGATGCTTCTTTTAATAACTCTTCCGGTGTTTTAGCGTAAAATTGCGGATCAGTACGTAAAAAGTGCACAAATTCAGCAAATGTGCCTTTAAAACCAACTTGCTCAATAATCTTATCCATTTCAGCACGAATACGTGCCACTTCTTTTAACCCCAGTTCATGGATTTCTTTTGGTGTCATATCTGTGGTGGTGTAATACTTGGCACGATTAGCATAAAACGCAGCACCATTTGGTGTAGCAGAGATACCAATTTCAGTACGCGCACCTGGCTGATACTCTTCATTAAAAAACGTTAAATAATTTTTATAAGCAGTAATCACCTGTTCTTTAATGATTTTTTTAGCTTGTTGCTGTAAAGCAAAAAACTCACTATCACTCAAACCAGCGGTATTATTTAAAAATGGTTTATAAAATTCAGACTCAGTAACGTCATCAACAATATATGCACTGATAGAATCTTGATAACCAATTAATACAGCCTTAGGTTGAGTTAAGCCAACTTCCAGCCCTTTACGCATCCAACCGATATTTTGCGCAAAAAACCGAGGAACTTGCTGCAAACGCTGTAGATAAAGCTGGTAATCAGCTAGTTTTTTATAATCTGAACTCGACACCATAAAAGATAAACTCGAGTGAAAGCCATATTCAGAAGTAAGCGGCATGTAGTGGCTGTTAAATACATATTCATCGATACTATTTTGTACTTGGCCACGAATTATAGTGAGATTAATACGGTTTTCATCACTGAGTTTATCTTTATCTATTGCATCTAACTGCGCTAATAATTCAGTGTTATGTTGGTATTTCTTTTCAAGAAACTCCGCAGATAAATTAGTTAACAAATAGCCATCAACCCCCTCGGGGTTGCTATACGTGCTAATACTTTTACGGTAATCAACAATTGATTGCGCCACTTGCGTAAATTGTTGGTCACTATCTATCGTGGTCATTTGGCACGCACTTAATGTACATACCAAGGCGATACTTAACAGGGAATGACGCATAACCGATGAAGGTGATTTTTTCATAATAATAGGGATCTGCTACTTAAAACGTGATGTTTAACCTAACCTAGGCAGATCAAATAACCAAAAAAATGCGACCAAGGGCGATAAATATAAGGTTAAATTAACCGCGACTATTGGCTAGTAGTTAATCAGCATTTTTATTGCCTAATAAGATTGTCGAGAAAACCAGCTAATGAACGAGAAAAATGGAGATTTCGCTGCCAAATTACATATTTTTGCTTTTAAATATCCCCGATACAGATTAATGTAAGGCAATCTCATACGCTAGGATCGCGTCAAGACCTCATGGAGAAGGTTATTTAATTTCGCTGTTACGTGTATTTAATTGGTGTATACAATGATGTTCCATGATTCCATGGCTATTGCTCAAGAAAAAATGACCAAGGTATGTATCTTTTTAGAACACCATATATTACCACCGACCCCTCTCAATTATCACGTTGTCTATACCTATATCAGCCAAGTTAATTCTGATTTAAATACCACTATCGATCGTGCAATTGCTCAAGGCCAAGAAATTGACTGTGTTTATATAGAGCAACTGTATTTCGATTATATGGATCAAGCTCATCAAGCTGAAACCAAAATGGTACGCAATGTTGATGATGTTATTAATTCATTATCACGTAGCGCGCATTCAACCGAAAAAGATATCATCCGCTTTGCAAGTCAGGTCAGCGAATGCGTGCATTTATTAGATGAAAATAATGTTAGCCAAAGCAAACTCGCACTTGAGACATTAAATAAGCAAACTGCCCACCTGCTCACTCAACATAAACAATTTAAAATAGAGCTGATCAAAGCAAAGCGATTACAAGAGAAAACCCAACAACAACTCGTACAATTACGTAAACAACACATCACCGACCAGCAAACAGGCCTTTTTAAACGTCATTATTTAAACCAGCAAACACAATTATGGTTAAACCAAAAAAAATCTGTGTGTGCAATTGCCATCCAAATCGATAACTTAGATCACTTTATTGATAACTACGGCGATATCATTGGTGAAGTAATTTTAAGTAAAGTAGCTAAACAAATTCAAAAGTATGTATTTGAAAGTGGCCTGCCAGGGCGTACTGGCAAAGATGCTTTTACTGTATTACTGGCCGATATCGACCCTGAAACTGCGAATGTAATTGCTGAAAAAGTCCGTAATGGAGTCGAGAAACTGCGATTCGTCAGTTCTAAAAACGGTATTAAGCTACCAGCAATCAACCTGTCATTAGGGATTGCCAAGCACTTAGACGAAAAAGATTTTAATAATCTTGCCCGTAAAGCCTCCAATGCAGCACATAAAGCAAGATCGCTTGGCCAAAGCAGCTTTATTGCCGGACAGTGAGCCACAACGAATAAATAATAAAGCTTGATCCACAAGCAATTTCCCCCATATTCAAATTGCACCATGGCGTAACAATCAAGTACACTAGTCTTTATTACCACGATAGAGATTAATCATGAACGAGAATCCTGAAAAGACCACGCATTTTGGTTATAAAACCGTTGCCGAAACCGAAAAAGCTTCTATGGTTGCCGATGTATTTCATTCAGTTGCTACTAAATATGACGTAATGAATGATCTCATGTCGTTTGGTATTCATCGTTTATGGAAACGTCAAACCATTGCCAGCTCAGGTGTGCGTAAAGGCCATCATGTGCTGGATTTAGCAGGTGGTACCGGCGACTTAACGGCAAAGTTTAGTCAACTGGTTGGTGATACTGGGCAAGTAGTATTAGGTGATATTAACTCATCAATGCTTAAAGTGGGCCGCGAAAAGCTACATAACCTAGGTCTTGTCGGTAATATTGACTACGTACAAATGAATGCTGAAGCACTGCCTTTTCCTGATAATAGTTTTGATTTAATTACCATTGCCTTTGGTTTACGTAATGTTACAGATCAAAATAAAGCACTTCGCTCGATGTACCGAATCTTAAAGCCTGGTGGTCGTCTACTGGTATTGGAGTTCTCCAAACCAGAGCATCAAGTGTTAAGTAAAGCCTATGATTTTTACTCATTTAACTTACTACCTAAAATGGGTGAGTTAGTTGCTAACGACGGTGAATCATACAAATATTTAGCTGAATCAATTCGTATGCACCCAGATCAAGAAACACTAAAAGCAATGATGAACGAGGCTGGATTTGAGCAAACCACCTATCAAAACCTCACCGGTGGTATTGTAGCATTACATCGTGGCTTTAAATATTAAGCGTCACACCAGCTAGTAAAGTTTATTGCTAAGGTATTGTATGTTAAATAATTTCATGGTCGCACTCGTCGAAAGGGTTTTAAATACGGCGCTTAAACTCGATCCCACTCTTAGCGATAGACTGTCGTCAATATCCCAACAACGTTTATTAATTGATATACGCGATTGGCAACAGCAGTTTTTAGTGGTGTTTACTGGCCAACAACTGCATTTATACAACACTACCGAAACGCAATATGACTGCATGATAAGCGCCGATATTAATACGTTAATGGCACTTAAAAACCCTGCAATGCTGACTCAGTTAATCCGCCAAGATAAACTCGATTTGCAAGGTGATCTAAATATTGCACAAGGGTTTAGTAATGCTTTCGCTGCGCTTAATATCGATTGGCCTGAACATTTATCTGATTATCTTGGTGACGCAGCGGCACAGCAACTATGGCAATTAGTTAAACAAACTCAACAGCAAGGTCAAAAAGCCAACAAGAAACTCTCTACAACGCTCACTACTTTATGCCAAGACGAGCTCAAAGTGACTATTCATCCTTTAGAGCTTGAGCAATTTAAGCAACACACGCGTCAACTCAAAGCACATGTTGCGCAACTTGAGTTACGTATCAACCAACTACTTCAAGCAAAATGAATCAGTAAGGATTATCTGTGTCAGCTGCTCGGCTTTATAACATCACAAAAACCCTCCTTAGCTATGGTTTGGATGAACTGATCCCATCACAAAAAATACCTTGGTATGGCAAAGTTGGCCGTGCATGTCTATTTTGGCTAACCAATAAACACCCAGAAAAACCAGCAGGGTTAAGACTGCGTTTAGCATTACAGCAATTGGGGCCGGTGTGGATAAAGTTTGGCCAGATGCTATCTACTCGGCGCGATTTATTACCACTAGACATCGCTTTAGAGCTGGCCTTGCTGCAAGATCAAGTACAGCCATTTGATGGTGTGTTAGCACAACAACTAATTGAAAATGCACTCGAAATCGATGATATCAGTGAATACTTTAGTGATTTTGAGCAAACCCCTTTAGCTTCAGCATCCATTGCCCAAGTACATACAGCCACTTTAGTGGATGAACATAATCAACCACAAAAGGTGGTTATCAAAGTCATTCGCCCTGATATCAGAGAACAAATTGACGCTGATTTAGCATTAATGGAACAATTTTCTAAAATAGTGGCCAAGTTAATCAATGAAGCGAAAAGGTTACGCCCTGTTGAAGTAGTCAAAGAGTATAAGAAAACCTTACTTGATGAACTTGATCTGATGCGTGAAGGCGCAAACGCCATTCAATTAAAGCGTAATTTTGAAGGTTCTGATTCGCTTTATATTCCCTATGTTTACAGTGACTATAGTCGCGTAAATGTACTAGTCATGGAGCGAATTTACGGCATTCCAGTGTCTGATACTGAGGCATTAGTTGCGCAAAACACCAATATGAAACTACTGGCTGAACGCGGTGTGGAGGTGTTTTTCACCCAAGTGTTCCGTGATAGTTTTTTTCATGCTGATATGCACCCTGGTAATGTATTTGTATCCTATGAAAGCCCTGAAAACCCCAAATTTATCGGTATCGATTGTGGCATCGTGGGCACGCTAAACAAAGAAGACAAACGTTACTTAGCCGAAAACTTTATTGCCTTTTTTAATCGCGATTATCGTCAAGTCGCACAATTACATGTCGATTCTGGCTGGGTACCTAAAGACACCAGCGTGGAAGAATTTGAGTTTGCCATTCGCACTGTCTGCGAGCCGATTTTTAATAAGCCATTAGCAGAGATTTCATTTGGCCATGTCTTAGTTAATCTATTTAATACCGCTCGTCGCTTTAATATGCAAGTTCAACCCCAATTAGTTCTACTACAAAAAACCTTGTTGTATGTTGAAGGCCTTGGGCGTCAGCTATATCCACAATTAGATTTATGGAAAACAGCTAAACCCTTTTTAGAAGACTGGGTAAAGCAACAGGTTGGTCCTTGGTCGGTATTGAAACAGGTATACGCAAACTTGCCATTTTGGGCAGAAAAAATGCCTGAGTTACCTGATTTGATTTATCACAACCTAAAACAACAGCGCAACAGCCCTGCACCACTGCCACAGCCATCATACAAGCCATTATTACTTGGTCTTTTTGCTGGTTCAGCAATGATAGTCTCTGGGTTATGTTATTTGCAGCATGACCTTGTCGCTGCAGGTATTGCTGGGATATGCTCTTTAAGCGGCTTTATACTTGCTTGGCGCAGCGCAACATAAACTAAGTGCTATTTAGTGCTCGGTGAGTATAATCAGTACAATAATTTTAATTCACAGTATTTAAATAAGTGGAGAACATCATGGGTTTTGGCGGCATTAGTATTTGGCAATTGTTAATTGTTTTAGCAATCATAGTGTTACTTTTTGGCACAAAAAAATTGCGTGGCATTGGCGGTGATTTAGGTAACGCTGTAAAAGGGTTTAAAAAAGCAGTCTCTGAAGATGAGCAAAATAAACCAGCAGAACCAATTGAACAAGCAAATAACCCAATACAAAACAAAGAGTCTGTTGATAAAAATAAAGAAGACCATAAGGCTTAATTAGCATGGGTATGTGGGAACTTGTTGTGGTGTTAATCGTCGGCTTAGTGGTACTTGGCCCTGAGCGTTTGCCGGTTGCTATTCGTACTGTTAGCCGTTGGGTAAAAACTATAAAATCGTTGGCTAATTCTGTTAAGGCTGAAGTCAACGAAGAATTAAGAGTGCATGAGTTACACCAAAATTTAAAAAAAGCTGAACAACAAGGCATGCAAGACTTAAGTCCAGCAATAAAAGACTCGGTCAGCGAATTACAAAAGGCAGCGGACTCAGTCACCCACAGTTATAAAAAAAGATCTTCTGAGCAAACAGATAAAGTGAATATTGATGAACAAAAATGAAATTATTTTTGTTGGCTATGGTCTATATATCGGTAACGAGTTAAATTATGACTGAACAAGTTAAATCAGGCTTTGTAAGTCATTTAATTGAATTGCGAAATAGGCTTATGAAAGCCTTATTAGCTATATTGGTATTTTTTATTGCGCTGGTTTACTTTGCGAACGATATTTACGGTTTTGTAGCGGCCCCATTAGTTGCGCACTTACCAAGTACAGCAACCATGATCGCTACTGATGTAACAGCACCATTTTTTGCGCCGTTTAAGTTAACCTTATTTGTCGCTTTATTTGCAGCGTTTCCATTAATATTACACCAAATATGGGGCTTTATTGCGCCAGGGTTATACCAACATGAAAAACGCATGCTAATGCCTGTTTTAGCATCTAGCATTATACTTTTTTATAGCGGTATCGCATTTTGTTACTTTGTAGTACTACCCATAATTCTTGGCTTTTTTACTAGCGTTGGCCCAGAAATGATGACGTTGGCACCAGATATTAGTAGCTACTTAAGTTTTGCGTTGAAGCTATTTTTTGCTTTTGGGGTCGCTTTTGAGATTCCAGTAGCGATAATGCTGCTGTGTTTTAGTGGCGCTACCACAACACAAAGTTTAAAAGAAAAACGTCCTTATATTGTGGTCGGTGTTTTTGTTGTAGCTATGTTTTTAACGCCACCGGATGTACTATCACAAACATTATTAGCATTTCCCATGCTACTGTTATTTGAATTGGGTTTAATCTTAGCATCCTTTTATAGCGCTAAACCCCAGCAAAATGAGTCTGAGGAATAAATGAAAAAACAACTACTACCAATACTTGCCTTATTAAGCATTCCTACTGTTCATGCCAATGAAGTTAACTTACAAGCTTTACAAGCATGTACATTTGTAGAAAATGACTTCAATCGTCTGCTTTGTTATGACAACACTATGGCGGGTAAATCATTAAGTAAGCCAGCAACAACAAAAACCTTAACCCCACCTACCAACTCAGCAGCCCCTAACGTTGGCGCACCAACAGCTGCAGCAGTAGCCAATGAGCAAATAGCTAAGACTAAAAATGACGATTTTGGTTTAGAACACAAAGAAGTAGCAAGAGATAATGACAATGAAATATCAGCCGTCGTTAGCAACGTCAAAGAAGCGCCATACGGTGAATTAATTATTAGTTTAGACAACGGTCAACAATGGCGTCAAATTGGCTCAGATAGCTTGCGTATCGACCAAAATGATACCGTGATTATTGAACGTGGTATGTTCAACTCCTTTTTATTAAAAAAAGCAGGCCAGAATCGTTCGATCCGCGTTAAGCGCACTAATTAATGACCACATCACTCATTGATGCAGGCGTAAATCTTACCAATCATCAATTTGATGCTCAACATTCGGCTATCATTGCTCGCGCAAAAGCGCAAAATGTTAGCCAAATGCTGTTAATTGGCTGCGATATAAACTCCAGTCAGCAAGCGATTAACTTAGCACAACAGTACAAGCTACTTGCTACCGCCGGTGTTCACCCCCATGACGCAAAATCAGCCGATGGAAAACTAGAAACACAACTGCGCACTCTCGCTGCACACCCTGAGGTTGTTGCGATTGGCGAATGTGGATTAGATTACAATCGCGACTTTTCTCCCCGCGAGACTCAACGTTCCGTGTTGCACCGACAACTCACTTTGGCAGTAGAGTTAAACCTTCCGGTATATTTACATGAGCGCGATGCGAGCGAAGATATGCTGGCAATATTGCAACAATATTCGGTGCGTGGAGTATTACATTGTTTTACTGGTGATCAGCACGCCTTAGAACAGTATTTATCGCTCGGTTTATACATTGGTATTACCGGTTGGGTCTGTGACGAACGTCGCGGTAAATCACTGCAACAACTGATGCCTATGCTGCCATTAGAGCGCCTATTAATAGAAACGGATGCACCGTTTTTGATCCCTCGCTCGTTAACACCAAAACCTAAATCGCATCGCAATGAGCCAAGCTATTTACCACATATATGCCAAACTATCGCGTCCTTAAAAGGCCTAGAGTTTGCAACTGTTGCAAAGCAAACTACACTTAACTTCCAACAGTTATTCAACCACAAGGGCTGATAATGAAGCGTGTTTGGTTGCTGCTTTATAGCTTTGTATTTATTTCATTTACGGCCAACGCAACGCAGATCACCTTAGATAAGCACTTCAAACACCTTGTGAATATACCTTTCGAATATTCCCTGCAGCCTTTCACAGCAGAGCAAGCCAAGCTCACTTCAAATCAGCAATGGCAACAGCTTTCAGAGCAATCGCTCAATTTAGGACTCACTAATCAAGCCGTATGGCTACGCCTGCAACTGGTTAACGCTGAGAATTCAGAGCTACCAATTTTATTGTCCATTGATAATCCGTTATTAGATAAAGTTGCTGTATACCATTACTTTAAGCAAAACAGATTATTGTTTAAAGAAATTGGTGATGTATTACCACTCAATAACCGACAAATTAATACAGAATCATTATTAGTAAAGCTAACACTGCCACCGGCAAGTCAGTCAACATTACTGCTTCGAGTTGAAAGTCTAGATGGTGTTAGAGTGCCGTTAAGTCTTTGGCAGCATGACGAATATTTAAAAGATAAAAGTAAGTTTAATTTAATGTACGGCCTGCTCGTCGGATTTATTTTATCGTTGGCAGTCACTTGCTTGGTCATGTTTGGCTTTTCACGAAAACGTTACTTTGCACTCAGTGGCAGTATTTTAATCACGTTATGGTTATTACTGATTTACTTATATGGCTTTGGTTATCGCTATTTCCACCCGTCTTTGCCTAGTTTGCAGCAGCTAGCCGTGCCTAGCATGCTGATATTAACCACTTGCTTATTCAAGCTATTATTTGAACAATTGCGCCTGCCCACAAAAACAGCGCTGCAACCCTTACACAAATGGAGTAACTGGTTACTTTTTATCAGCTTATTTTTTATCTGGTTGCTCCCTACAAATATCATGCTTTATTACAGCCTAATTGCACCGGTGTTGATTATGTTGTTACACATAACTGCGTTAGGGATCGATATTAAGCAACAGCGAACGCAGCCTCTGAGTGCGCTTTTATGTAGTATGTTAATGTTCTTAACTGCGCAGATCTATCTAATAATTGTCGTATTTGACATCTATGATTTTAATACCCGTGGTTTACCGTTTGTATTTTTTAGCTTTTTAATCTGCTCACTCAGTTTAAGCTTTGCTACCATCAAACACTTTTTAATCGAACGCGATGCTCAAGTTACTGCACAGCAGAGTAAAATAGCCCAAAGTGAAGCACAAGATGCTTTATTGCAAGAGCGTTTAGCACTACAAGAACAAGCTAGGTTAGATTTAGAAGCAAATATAGAAGAGCGAACGTTTGAACTTCAGGTCACCCTGCGAGAGCTTGAAGAAAAGAATCGCGCACTTGAACAAATCAATATGGAAGATCCATTAACACAAATAAAAAATCGCCGCTATTTCGATAAAAAGCTAGTAATGGACTTGCGTCGCTCTCGTCGAGAGCAAACGCCTTTAAGTGTGGTCATGCTCGATATTGATCACTTTAAGAGCATTAACGACACCTACGGGCACTTAATTGGCGACCAAACTATCCGTGCTGTGGCTGACATTATAAAAAGCCATTTAAAACGCCCACTTGACGAAGTAGCCCGTTATGGTGGCGAAGAGTTTGTGATCTTACTACCTAACACCATCCTCGGCGGTGCAGTAGAAATAGCAGAGCAAATCCGCCAAGCAATCATGGATGCCACAATTACAGTGGCAAACACCCAGATAAAGTTTACCATTAGTGCTGGTGTATATAGCGCCATTGCAGAAGACATTCATAATCCGGGATTATTCACCGACTGCGCCGACAAAGCACTTTATCATGCCAAGCAAAGTGGGCGTAATCGTGTAGTTAGTTTTCCAATTTTAGACTAGGAGCAAATAATGGCCCAATCAGGTCTCGACCTTTTCCCTTATACTCGCATGCGCAGAATGCGCCGCAATGATTTTTCGCGCCGCTTGATGGCCGAAAATCAACTCAGTGTAAATGACTTAATTTATCCAGTATTTGTACTTGAAGGTAACAATCGCCGTGAAGCCATTGCATCGATGCCAGGCATAGATCGCTTATCGATTGACTTACTGCTGATTGAAGCAAAAGAGTTGGTTGAATTAGGTATTCCTGCAATCGCTATTTTTCCGGTCACCCCTGCGGACAAAAAATCATTGCTTGCTGAAGAAGCTTACAATGATGATGCACTGGCACAACGCACTGTACGCGCACTCAAAGAAGCCTATCCAGAATTAGGGGTAATCACCGATGTGGCGCTTGATCCATTTACTGTGCATGGACAAGACGGCATTATCGACGATAATGGCTATGTAATTAACGACATCACGACTGAAATATTAGTTAAACAAGCGATATCTCATGCACAAGCGGGTGCAGATATTGTTGCCCCTTCAGATATGATGGATGGCCGCATTGGCGCGATCCGCGAAGCGCTCGAGGCCGAAGGTCACATTCATACACGCATTATGGCTTATTCAGCTAAATATGCCTCAAGTTACTATGGACCATTTCGTGATGCCGTCGGCTCTGCTGGTAACTTAAAAGGTGCGGACAAAAAAACCTACCAAATGGACCCTGCTAATTCTGATGAAGCCATTCGTGAAGTAGCGCTGGATTTACAAGAAGGTGCTGACATGGTGATGGTCAAACCTGGTATGCCTTATTTAGATATTGTACGCCGGGTTAAAGATGAGTTTGGTGTACCTACTTTTGCTTACCAAGTGAGTGGCGAATACGCTATGCATAAAGCAGCGATAGATAATGGCTGGCTTGCTGAAGAAGCCACGATTATGGAGTCATTGCTTGCTTTCAAGCGTGCTGGCGCTGACGGTATTCTTACCTATTTTGCAAAACAAGCTGCACAACTACTTAAAAGATAAGCCTCATAGATATTTAATTTAGAAAAGGGCGATTCACCGCCCTTTTTATTTTCATATTATTAACATTTTGTATTTTCTTTGTCATAAATTTTCCTTAAACTGTTTGTCCCATTCGGGACACAATACACGGGAAAAAAATAATAATGTTCAAAACAAAAATAACGCCATTGGCGCTTGTTATTGCAAGCCTCAGTGCACCAGCCTCAGCTAATCTAATTATTTCAGAATATGTTGAAGGTGGCGGTTACAATAAAGCAATTGAAATCTACAACACCTCATCAACAGCTATATCTCTCGACGGCTATACCCTTAATTTATATTCAAATGGCAGTGATACAGTTTCAACAAGTGAAGAATTGTCAGGCTCTCTTGCTGCTGATAGTACTTTTGTTATTGTAACAACGGACACCCGTGCTTTAGATGACTTAACAACTAAAGCAGATTTACGTAGCGGTGCTGTTAACTTTAATGGTGATGACGCTTTCACACTTACGCTCGGTGATACTGTTATTGATAGTTTTGGACAGGTAGGTGTGCAAGAAGTTTGGACAGCGGGAGGGGTAACTACTAAAGATAAGACTCTACGTCGTAAGGCAGATGTCACCTCTGGTCGCACTGATGCAACTAGCGCGTTTGATCCTAGTGAACAATGGCTACAATTTGATAAAGATGACTTTTCTGGCCTAGGCTTCCACGGTGAAAACAACCAACCAGATCCCGAGCCAGAACCGGAGCCGTTAGTACCATTAGAATGCGGCGCAGCTAAAACCTTGATCAGCGCTGTACAAGGTGAAGGCGGTGATAGCCCTCTATTAAACACAGAAATTGAGCTGGAAGGCGTAGTAACTGCTGATTTTCAAGGTAGTGAGCAATTAAGTGGCTTCTTTATTACATCACTTGATGCAGATATTGATACAAACCCACTTACTTCTGAAGGTGTCTTTGTTTATTTTGCTGATACCGATGTCAATGTTGGTGACCATGTGCGCGTCAAAGGCAGTGTTGCTGAATACTTTAATGCCACCCAAATTGGTGATGTTAGTCAAGTGGAAGTATGTGCTAAAGGCTTAACGCCAACAGCAACAAGCATCACTCTCCCTGTTAATAATGTAGCCGATTTAGAAGCTTATGAAGGCATGCTGGTTTCACTAGAACAACCGCTGGTCGTTAGCAACAACTATGGTTTAGGCCGTTATGGTGAAGTAGGTCTTGCCACAGAACGTTTATATCAAGGTACACAAATAGCCCTTCCCGGTGATGCTGCTAACGCTGTTGAAGCCGAAAACATCAAGAAACAAATCTTACTTGATGATGGTTCAACGAAACAAAATCTTGACCCAGTTTCTTACCCAGGTACTGGCTTAGACGCTTATAACACATTACGTTTAGGTGATTCTGTGAACGCAATCACTGGTGTAATGGGTTACAGCTTTGATCGCTATCGCATTCACCCAACAGTACAACCAACTTTTGTTGCAACTAATCCACGTACAGATGCACCAGAACTGCACGCTGATGCAGATCTTCGGATTGCAAGCTTTAATGTGCTTAACTACTTCAATGGTGATGGCCAAGGTGCTGGTTTCCCAACCAGTCGTGGCGCCGATAGTGAAGCTGAATTTATTCGCCAACAAGCGAAAATTGTCAGTGCACTTATTGCTATAGAAGCTGATGTTATCGGCTTAATGGAAATCGAAAACGATGGTTTCAGTGCAAATAGCGCTATTGCTAGTCTAGTTAATGCGTTAAACGATGAAGATAGCAATAATGAATACGCCTTTGTTAATTTTAACGTAGATAAAATTGGTACTGATGAAATTACCACCGCACTGATCTACCGTGCAAATAAAGTCGCACAAGTTGGCACCGCAGCTATCACAACCCAATATCCATTTGACTACAGTAACCGCCCACCTATTGCACAAAGCTTCAAATCACTTGAATCAGAAGAAGTATTTACTGTTGCTGTAGCGCATTTAAAATCCAAAGGTAGCTGTGGCAGTGCTGATGGCAACAATGCTGATTTAGGTGATGGCCAAGCATGTTGGAATGAGATCCGTGTAGCGGGTGCCAATGCTTATGCTGACTGGCTTGATAGCAAGCCAACCGGTGTAGACGATGAAGATATCATTTTAGTCGGCGATATGAATGCCTATGCGATGGAAGATCCAATACGTGCATTTGCAGATAAAGGATTTAAAAATGTCGTCGCAGAATTAGATGGTAATACTCTTGGCTATTCATATAGTTTTTCTGGCCGCATGGGTAGCTTAGATCATGCTGTTGCTAGTCCAAGTTTACTTGCTAAAGTTGTCGCAGCGACAGATTGGCATATCAATGCTGATGAGCCGATTAGTCTGGATTATAACGTAGAGTTTAAATCTGATTCTCAAGTTGCTAGCTTGTATTCAGAGAGTGCTTATCGTGCCTCTGATCATGATCCTGTAATTATTGATATTCAATCTACTCCTGCTGTAGAGCCAACGCCTGAGCCACAAGCTCCAGTGCTAGAGCCTGAGCAGAGTTTTAACATCAGTGAAAATAGCCCTATTGGCACTGTCATTGGTCAATTGAGCTTTAGCGATGCAGATGCACAGTACACACCCGTTATTGGCTTTATTGTTTCTGGCCACAATGCAGTGACTATAAATGAGCAAGGACAACTAATCGTTGCTGGTGATTTAGACTATGAGTTTGAAAGAAAAATCACATTAATGGTACAAGCAAAAGACAGTGCTGGTAATTTATCAAATGCACAGCTTGTGTACATTAATATAGCTAATGATGAGACTGATGACGAAGACGATGACTCAGGTTCATTATTTTGGTTAACGTTACTGGCGTTACCACTAACACTCCTGCGCCGTAAAAAAGCGTAGTATAAACTAAACTCTGCTTGAATAGGTTTATTCAGCAGAGTTCAGATTAGTAAAAAGGCCGCTAAACTGCGGCCTTTTCTATGCATTACATTCAGTATGCTGTGAATTATTACAGCGATTCTTCTTTTTGCTATACCAACACCTAATTGACTGCTGGGCTTGCTCGTCAAACTGCCAGTTATAAAAACAAATTTCTTTGTTATTTTCTAAAGAAACCGATAATACAGTCAGTAATTTTAATGAGTTAAATTGAATATCAACAATTTCATCTGCATTAATATATTTTTTACTTAACCCTTGAGAGTAATAAATACCCGCTTTATAACAATGCATAAAACGTAAGTTGACGATACTTAAAATTGAGATAATAAAAATAACAGGAACAATAATTAGGGCTAAAAAAGTCTGATTAACAGCAAAGATGATTGTTAGCAAAAAAGCAACTGTACAAAGGGTTAGTATCATAACTAACTGCAACAGCCAGTTTGGGCTCAATTTAATTGCATTCATATAAACGTCCTAAAAAAGTACACATATATGTCTCTTTATTCGAGAGACTTCCATTTCTCTAATATGCGTATATGGGTGGCATAAGCGGGTATTCTACCTGTATTAGTAACTAAGATTCAAGTAATTGCACTACTTTTTACCTAGTTATAAATAACTAGTTTAATTAGTAAAACAGCCAGCTTTTAAACTACAACTTATGAGTGGAATGACGTTTAAACTGCAGTAATAAATAGTTGATTCTTTTTCTATTATTTAACTGTTTGCTTAAATAGCGACTAAGAGTGCTAACGACTCATTACTAGCATGACAACAAAAAAGTATTCGATTGTTGGAGGGATAATATTTCTGGCAATAAAAAACCCGCAACAGGTGCGGGTTTTTTTAAGAGTTTAAAGGCTAATTACTTAGCAGCTTTTTTCTCTTTTTCTGCAGCGATTACAGTTTCAGCTACGTTTTGTGGACATGGTGCATAGTGTGAGAACTCCATAGAGAACTGACCACGACCTGATGTCATTGTACGTAATGAACCGATGTAACCGAACATTTCTGATAACGGAACGTCAGCTTTAATACGAACGCCTGTTAAACCAGCTTCTTGGTCTTTCATCATACCACGACGACGGTTAAGGTCACCGATTACATCACCAACGTGATCTTCTGGCGTGAACACGTCAACTTTCATGATTGGCTCAAGAAGTTGTGCGCCCGCTTTAGGGATCGATTGACGGAAAGCGCCTTTAGCAGCGATTTCGAATGCGATTGCAGATGAATCCACGGCATGGAAGCCACCGTCGAAAAGTTCAACTTCAACGTCAAGCACTGGGAAGCCAGCTAACACACCTTCGCTCATCATTGACTTGAAGCCTTTCTCAACTGCAGGCCAGAATTCTTTAGGTACGTTACCACCAACAACTGATGATTTAAACGTGAAGCCTGAAGCAACTTCGCCTGGCTTGATACGGTAGTCGATTTTACCGAACTGACCAGAACCACCAGATTGTTTCTTATGCGTGTAGCTATCTTCGATTTCACGAGTGATAGTTTCACGGTAAGCAACCTGTGGTTGACCAACGATAAGGTCTACGCCGTAAGTACGCTTAAGGATATCAACTTTGATATCTAAGTGAAGCTCACCCATACCTTTAAGGATAGTTTCGCCTGAATCTTCATCAGTCTCAACTTGGAAAGATGGATCTTCTGCAACCATTTTACCGATAGCAACACCCATTTTCTCATTACCGCCTTTATCTTTAGGCTGTACAGCAATCGAGATTACTGGAGTTGGGAATACCATTGGCTCAAGTGTTACTGGGTGCTTAGGATCACAAAGAGTGTGACCAGTTTGCACGTTTTTCATACCTACGATTGCAATGATGTCACCAGCTTGTGCGCTAGTTAATTCGTTACGGTCGTCTGCTTGCATCTCAACCATACGGCCAACACGCTCAGTTTTACCAGTAAACGCGTTAAGGATAGTGTCACCCTTATTAAGTTTACCTGAGTAAATACGTACGAAAGTTAATGCACCAAAACGGTCATCCATGATCTTAAACGCTAACGCTTTGAATGGTTCATCTACAGATACAACTGCAAACTCGCCGTTTTCGTTACCTTCTTCATCCATAAGCGGTTGAGGATCAACTTCTGTAGGAGATGGTAAGTAGTCAACAACAGCGTCAAGTACTAATTGCATACCTTTGTTCTTGAAAGCAGAACCACAGTATGTAGGGAAGAAAGCAAGGTCACGAGTACCTTTACGGATACAACGCTTGATATCTTCTAAAGAAGGTACTTCACCTTCCATGTATGCTTCCATTAGGTCATCGTCTTGCTCTACAGCAGTTTCGATTAGCATTTCATGGTATTCATCAACTTTGTCTACCATGTCTGCTGGAACGTCTTCGATCGTGTAGTTCTCTGGAAGACCAGTTTCGTCCCAGATGTATGCTTTTTTAGTTAAAACATCAACAACACCACAAAACTCATCTTCGATACCGATTGGTAACGTCATGATTAGTGGGTTTGCGCCAAGTACTTTACGTACTTGCTCTGTTACACGGTAAAAATCAGCACCCATACGGTCTAATTTATTTACGAAAATAACACGTGCAACTTCTGATTCGTTAGCATAACGCCAGTTAGTTTCTGATTGTGGCTCAACACCACCAGAACCACAGAATACACCGATGCCGCCATCAAGTACTTTTAATGAACGGTATACTTCAACTGTGAAGTCAACGTGTCCAGGAGTATCGATAACGTTAAAACGGTGATCTTTCCAGAAACAGCTTACAGCCGCAGACTGGATAGTAATACCGCGCTCAGCTTCTTGTTCCATGAAGTCAGTTGTTGATTCACCATCATGAACCTCACCAGTTTTATGGATTTGACCAGTAAGCTTTAGGATACGCTCAGTAGTCGTGGTTTTACCCGCATCAACGTGCGCGAAAATACCAATGTTTCTGTACTTCGATAAATCTGCCATTATTTTACTCTTAATAAAGTCGAAAAATTATTCGGCGGGAGTATAGCATTACTTATAGCGAACATCACCATACATGTCGCTTAAAATGCAATCAATTTTATAATATTTTACTTTCTATGGGTTTTGAAGCGCATAGCCACACTAAAGCCGAGCGCTTTAGCCATTTTATGCACTTTTAAAAAAGCACCGCTGACCCTTCACATAAGTCGCCTGAATACTAAAATCGCTGTTTAAAATAGCAAAATTCGCATGCTTACCTTCCGCTAAAGAACCAACTTGGCTGGCAATATTAAGAAATTGCGCGGGCACAATGCTGGCCATATTTATCGCCTCACGTAGCTCTACACTGCCTAATTGATGCATATTTTTAACTGCTTGCTCAAGCGTTAAAGTGCTGCCAGCTAACGAGCCGGAGGCAGTTCTCGCCACACCTTGTTGCACAACAACATCCATTTTACCCAATTTATACTCACCATCATTTAGTCCACCGGCATTGATACAATCACTGATCAAAGCGATTTTTTGTGGACCTTTTAGCTTATAGATCAGCTTTAAAATTGTAGGATGAAGATGTACACCATCTGCAATCACTTCAACAAATGCGTCATCATTCATCAATACCGCGCCGGCACAACCTGGATCACGATGATGAATGCCACGCATCCCATTAAAAACATGCACCCCACCGCATGCGCCATGCTCAAGTGCGCTTTGAGTTTGTTCATAATTGGCATCACAGTGACCAAGCATTACCCTAATTCCTTGCGCTGTCAGGTATTCAATTAATGCATTTGCGCCTGGCTTTTCTGGCGCCAACGCAACCACTTTTAAGCTACCCATGGCTGCATTAATCATCGCTTCTAGATGCGACTGCGATAGCTCTAAAAAGTAATCTTGATTGTGCGCGCCTTTATGAACTTCACTGAAAAACAGGCCCTCACTATAGCCACCTAGCACCTGTGCCCCGCTAGGTTGCTGCGTGTATGCCTGACCAATTACACTCATAGCATTAAGTGTTTGTTGCCAATCGGTGGTCACAGTCGTTGCTAAAAAGCCTGTCACTCCATGCTCTGCAAGTGAGCATGAAATCGTTTCAATACTACTCATTTTACAATCAATCACATCACAACCTTCGCGACCATGAATGTGTAAATCAATTAAGCCTGGAATAATTGCAGCATTACCATAATCATCAATAGGCACACCGGCTGTAGGGTTTTGCGTAAAATGACTAATAATGCCATTTTCAACTAACATGAAGTGATTTTTAAGTACTCGTTCTTGACAATAAATTACATCAGCTTTGACGTAAAACACGGATCCAATCATGCCAGCGCTCCCACTTGTTCTTTGGCCAAAATAGCGGCACCGCGAGCGCCACTGGCATCGCCAAATTCAGCAAGCACTATTTTTGGCACCCGAATATCAGCAAATACATACGGTACGATTGCCTCTTCAAGCTTGCTCATTAGTTCATCAACTAAAGACATACCGCCACCAACTACAATCACCTCAGGGTCATAGGCCATAATAATTGCCGCAAAAGTACTGCCAATTAAATCCAAATAACAGGCAAAGCTTTGTTGGCAAAATACGTCGCCTTTTCTCAACCCTTCAACAATTTCAAAAGTAGTTAATACTTCGCCAGAAAAGTGCTGGTAAATTCTCGCCAAGCCAGGGCCTGCAATATAACTTTCAATGCACCCTGTTAAACCACAGCCACATTTTAAAATAGGTAACTGGTACTTCTGCTGTAACACTGCAGAAAGTGCGTAATGACCGTATTCACCTGCAATTCCCTGGGCGCTTTTATACAATTGACCATCAATACACAGCCCACCACCCGCACCAGTACCAAGAATTGCACCGAACACTCGGGTATGTTGCAAACCAACGCTGCTGCGCGCTTCTGAGAGTGCAAAACAGCGGCAATCGTTTTCGATCGCAACCGGGCGATTTATTAACTGAGCTAAATCTTGCGCGGCATTTTTACCGGTCGCATGAGGCACGTTAGCCGACAGTACTTGTTGGTTTGCATTAACAATGCCAGGCATACCAATACCGACCGCACCGTGACATTGATATTTATGATCAGCACTTAAAATCATACCAACTAACGCATTTAGAAAGTCTTGATAACTATTTTGCGGAGTCGCAATGCGCCATGATTCAAGTTGCTTTAATGAAGCGTCAAATACAGCAAGTTCAATTTTACTACCGCCAATATCAATGCCATAAATATACTGCTTAGTCATTAATATCACCTTGTTTTAGCGGGTAAATCGTCACCCCTTGCACCACTCTGTTTACTTCACCAGTTGGGCATGGGTTATCTACTGTAATGCCTAATTGCCACGCTTTATAGAACGACATTATTTGCGCGCAGACCATATAATATAAGCCATTAAATACATCGTCTAATTGCTGCATCACCGCGTCATCTGGCAGCGTCAAGGCGTGAACATCAATAGCTTTATTATCGCGACGTAACTCATTCAACAAATCAATATCGTACTGCTTGGTATAGGTATTAGTTGAGCCAAATAAAACAATTAAAGTTTTATCATCAACCAATGATTTTGGGCCGTGACGAAAACCAAGCGGGGATTCAAAATACCCCATAACTTGACCCGCACTTAATTCTAATAATTTTAATGCTGATTCTTGCGCATAGCCTTTTAAGGATCCTGCGCCTAAATACACTAAGCGATGCATAGGCAGTTCAGCCAATGTTTTTAGTTCAGCTAATTTACCAGCAATATTTTTTTCAACCGCTTCTGCAATAGTTAAAACAGCGTTATCTGCATCACTAAATATTGCCACACTTGCCACCAACATTGAGGTAAAACTACTGGTCATAGCGAAGCTGTGATCAAGTGTTTGCGTAGGCATCAATAACGAGAAATAGTTTTCATCTTGCGCTACTTGTTTATGCAGTGCTCCATCGGGGTTACAAGTAATAAATAGATGCGCGCAGTGTTTTACATAGTTATTCACTACATCAACAGCGGCAACACTTTCAGGACTATTGCCAGAGCGTGCAAATGACACTAATAAAGTTGACTTATTTGGCTGTAAATACTGCTCTGGGCAGGCAACAAGCTCTGTGCTACTAACACTTCGACAAGCAATATCCAATTGTTGATTCAAGTAACCAACAACCGCCTCACCAACATAAGCTGAGGTACCGGCACCGGTAAAAATTATTTGCGCATTTGGCTTATCTAATACGCCCGCAAGCCAACTATCTAGCTGCGCTCGTGCAGCTTTTACAATACTGAGCGTTGCTCGCCAACAATCGGGCTGCTGCATAATTTCTTTTGCAGTCCATAAACTATTTTTAGCTTCTAAAAGGGTTTCATCAATTGCTAAATAACTAGACATTACTACCTCACTTACGTCTATTGTTGTTTAAAACACGCATCTGCGTAGCGACTGGTTACTTGCATTATGTGATGAAGTACCAAAGATTTAGGGCTGTTTTGCAGGGTGTTATTTCGCACTGCAAGATACTGCAATGGCATATATTGGCTTAGTAACGGCAGTGGTATCGGTTGTTTTTGTAAATTACTAAATAGCTTATCAACGGCAGCTTGATTGCCTTGTTGTCCCCAGTAATAACGGATTCGGTCACTAAAACTAAAGCGACGATAAAGTTGCTGCACTGATTTATCAACTTGATAAAAACGCTGCCAATTTTTCGGAAACTGCTGCATATCAGCATCAATAACAGTGCGTATATGTGAACATTGCTCAGTGTCTATTAGCGCATCTTCAATATGGCTTAATGCAAATAATGCCTCACGCAAAGCAAAGGTAAGCTCTGGGCCCACTTTTAAAATCGCAAAATGATCATTTACTAATTGTTGATACGCGATGGGCGTTTGATAATCAGTTGAATGTGCTTCAAAGGCAATGCCATCAACGGCCTTTATATATTGCTTTAACTGTTGCGCTTTAGCGCTATCATAATCAAATACTTGCGTGTTATCGAATTCCACACCTGGCTGTACAACCAAGCCAACCACTCGCTGCCATGCCGATGATAACCCCTGCTGTAAAAATGCATCGTGATGCAATGCCAATGTACTAGCAACATGGTCAGTTTCTGTGACTGCAAGCGTATCTATTTGCTCATCGGCACCACCGGGCGGCGGCACCTCAGTACCAATAACATAAACTAAGTCACTGCGGCCAAAGGTATCTAATGCTGTTTGTTCAGCCACTGCACACAACTGCGCCGCACGTGTTGCAACTGTTTCATCTGCTAAAATTAATTCATCATCGGCGCAGCGCATACTGGTGTCTAAGTGAATTTTTTTGAATCCTGCACCAACATAACTGGCGATCAACTGCTCAGCTTTTTGCATCGCCGATTCAGCGCTTTCATCACACCAACACACAGGGCCTAAATGGTCACCGCCAAGGATCAGCTTATCAATTGCAAACTCTTGCTTTGTCGCCAGCTGCTCAATAAATTCCATAAAATCAGCAGGTAACATACCCGTATAACCACCAAACTGATTGACCTGATTAGCGGTTGCTTCGATTAATAAATAACTATTATCTTGTTTGGCTTGCAATATGGCAGCTTCTAGCACCAATGGATGAGCCGAACAAACGGCATAAATACCCTGTTTTTCGCCGCGTTTATTCGCTGCGATTAATTGCTGTAATATCGTCATTGCAAGCCTCTTCGTTAGATAATCTTTGTTTAGTTATGAAAGTTAAAGATCGGGAATATGTAACCGCACACCTGCATCTTCGAGCGCGGTTTTTATCTCTGCTGGAATTCCACTGTCTGTAACCAGTACGTTTATTTCACTGGCGGCAATAATTTTATGCACGCCTTTACGATTAAATTTACTAGAATCTGTTACTACTATGATCTCTCGCGATACTTCACACATCACCCGATTTAGCAGAGCTTCAAGCTCAAAGTGCGTTGTAATACCAATATCTTTTTCAAAGCCATCAACACCCAAAATTAACTTATCAAAGTGATATTGTTGTAAGTGCTGTTCAGCTTGGCGGCCATAAAATGACAGTGATTTTTTACGTAGCGTGCCACCAGTCATTAACACTTCAACCGATGGCGCATTAAGTAGTGAGTGCGCCACATTTAAGCCATTGGTCATGACAACTACGCCGTGGTGGCTGGTTAGATTTTTAGCGACTTCTTCAGTTGTTGTCCCTGAGTCTAAAATAATCGATTCACCATCCTTAATTAGACTCGCTGCAAATTTACCTAAGCGCTCTTTAATACCGCGATTTGCATCGTGTTTTTCTTTTAATGATAATTCTTGAGTTAAGCGATTACTGGCAACTGCACCACCACGGGACCGTACCAACAATCCTTTTTCATCCAACTCATTTAAGTCGTTACGGATAGTTACCGTTGAAACACCAAACAACTGAGCCAACTCAGGAACCTGCACCCGCTCTTGTTTGTAGACCAATTGCACAATCTCATGACGCCTTTCGATAGTGTTAAGCATGTCCGCTCTCTTTCATTGTTAACTTTCATTCATTGTACGCAGCTTTCGTTTACTTTCAATTCAATTTTTTACATTTATCTTTAAACATTAAAAAACGCAATTAAGCCACTGTAAATAAAGACTTTAAAATAAAAAATAAAAACAACACCCTTTAAAATGAAAGCAAACGAAAGATTTTTATCTTGCATTGACATTTTGTTGTGTGTACAAATAAAAGCCTGCGAAAACAAATTTACAAATAATAAACAATAAGGGCAATGTTATGGGCGATCTCAACCGTAGACGATTTTTACAATCAATGGCCGCAATTGCAGCAACCAGCGCGGCTTTGGGTTGTGCTTCTACCACCAATTCCAAATCGATATTAAGAACTGCACAACAAGGACGTTCAACCCTTGGCTTAACTGTGCCAAAAATGGACGTAGTAAGGGTTGGTTTTATTGGCGTGGGTGAACGTGGTGTTGGTGCTGTTAAGCATTTTTGTCATCTCGATGGCGTTGAAATTAAAGCAATTTGTGATACCCATCAGGCCGTTGTAGACAGGGCCGTGAAGATTGTTGTTGATAAAGGTTTTAAAAAACCAGACACCTATGGCAAAAACGATCACGATTAGCGCCGTATGCTAGAGAGACAAGATATTGATATTGTTATTATTTCAACACCATGGCAGTGGCATACGCCGATGGCTGTCGATACCATGGAAAGCGGCAAGCATGCTTTTGTTGAAGTACCAGCAGCAGTGACTGTAGAAGAGGCATGGCAACTAGTAAACACCTCTGAGCGAACTCAGAAAAACTGCATGATGTTGGAAAATGTTTGCTACGGACGCGACGAATTAATGGTTCTTAATATGGTTCGCCAAGGCGTTTTTGGTGAATTGTTGCATGGTGAAGCAGCATATATCCATGAGCTACGCTGGCAAATGAAAGAAATTGACCATAAAACAGGTTCTTGGCGTACACCATGGCATGCAGCAGTTAATGGTAATTTATACCCAACTCATGGCTTAGGCCCTGTTTCACAATACATGAATATCAATCGTGGCGATCGTTTTGACTATATAAGCTCGATGAGCTCGCCATCATTAGGCCGTGCAGCCTACGCTAAAAAAGAATTCCCCGCAGATCATAGCCGCAACAAACTTAACTATATTGCGGGTGATATGAATACCAGCATTATTAAAACGGTTAAAGGTCGCAGCATTATGGTGCAACACGATACCACCACCCCACGTCCTTATTCTCGTCATAACTTAATTCAAGGCACTAACGGTGTGTTTGCTGGCTTTCCAAATAGGATCGCACTTGAGCAAGGTGGCAGTAAAAGCTATCACGAGTGGGATTACGACATGGCTGATTGGTATAACAAATACGATCATCCGCTCTGGCAAAAAATGGGCGCTGAGGCTGAACGCAACGGCGGCCATGGTGGCATGGACTTCTTGATGTTTTGGCGGATTATTTTTTGCCTACGCAATGGCGAACCACTTGATCAAGATGTGTATGACGCAGCCGCATGGTCAGCTGTTTTCCCGCTATCTGTTGATTCTGTAGCCGATAGAAGTAACAGCAAAGACTTCCCAGATTTCACCCGTGGTCTTTGGCAGCAAGCAAAACCACTTGGCATTATTTCGTAATTAACCTCACGCGTGTTGGAGAAAAATACACTCAACACGCGTGGCAATAACTCAATAAAAAACAACCATCAACAAGTAAAATACAGGTAACTATTATGAAAGCACAACTAAAACTGTCCACACTGTTTTTGTCTATGAGCGCCATCTTCAGTGGCACCTCGCTGGCAGCTGATGAAGACAAAAAAAAAGAAAAAGAAGTCGAAGTAATTGAAGTTAGAGGTGTTCGCTCGAGTATTAAAGAATCCCTGTATTTAAAACAACAAGCTGTGGGGGTTATGGATGCTATCGTTGCTGAAGATATCGGTAAGTTTCCCGACCAAAACATTGCCGAGGCATTGCAACGGATGACGGGGATTGCAATTACGCGTAACGGCGGCGAGGGCCAAAATGTTACCGTGCGAGGTTTAGGTGGTGACTACAACGTTACCACCGTTAATGGCCGACGCATGGCATCAGAGCATTCTAGCCGTAACTTTAATTTTGATTTAATCGCCCCCGAAATAGTCCAATCCCTCGAAGTATACAAATCCCCACAAAGTAAAACACAAGAAGGCGGCATTGGCTCAGTTATCAATATCAAAACCCGCAAACCTTTGGATTTAGATGGTTTCACTTTATCAGGCAGTGCCAAAGGCATTTATGAAGAACGTACTGGCGACACCAATCCACAAGCTTCGTTTTTAATTAGTGATACCTTTTTTGATAATACCTTTGGAGCGCTGTTTACAGCGGTATATTCTGAACGTACACAGCGTGAAGACTCTTATGAAGGTGAAGGTTTTTATGATCCAGACGAGAATGTTGATGTACGTATCCCAATCGATAGTAACGGTAACGGCAAGCTTGAAGATAATGAGCAATCATACCCATCGATTATTCCAGGCTATGTACGTTATTCAAATTGGCAGGATACGCGTGAGCGACTGGGTGCAAGCTTAGCGCTGCAATGGCGCCCGTCAGATAGTATAGATGTTAACTTTGACAGCATGTACTCACAATACGAAACCAATGGTGAGCAATATCAAATTTCATTTGTAACCTATGATGAATCTTGGACACCGGGGATCCCCGCTATCGGTGAAGTAAAGTTCAATGAAGATGGTAATGCTAATTATGTAGAACTAGTTGATGGCGCAATGGCTGAGCTGTTAAATGTGTCTGTGCCACGTAATACAGATACTTGGCAATGGGGTTTTAATACGGTTTGGTATGCCACAGAGAGCTTAACGGTTGATTTAGATATTTCACAGTCACAAGCTAAAAATGTCAGCAATGGTAACAATCGTTTTATTGTTGCACGTGGTTTTGTTGATGGTATCACTATCGACCAAACCGGTAGTAATATGCTGCCAGATGTGACCATGACCCCAGCACTGAGTGCAGCACAACCTTTTGGTGCGCATTACAGCTACAATTCAGGCACCGATGTGAAAGACCAAATAGAAGAGGTGCGCTTAGCAGCAACCTATATTCCCTCTTTTGAACTAGTGAAAGATATTCAATTTGGCGTTCATTACGGCAAACAAACCAAAGAACGCAGTGTTTATAAATCAAAAAACGCATCAATGTTCAGTAATGGTGGCGCTTATTTTAAAAACTCAGAATACGACAGTTTTGACGACTCAAGTGTTGAAGAGCTAGGCGGCTTAAACCTATTTCGTTTACCAGCAGATGTACTCGTGCCAGCTAACTTTGATAACTTCTTAGATGGTGAGCCTGGTAAACATCCGGATCCATGGGCAAGCTTTAATTACGACAAACTGTATGCTTTTTATGAATCAATTAATCCACAAGCGGCGCAAGATAAAATTGTCGCAAAGAACAGCCCAAAGGATTCATTCGCCCTTACTGAGCAGACCCTAGCGGCTTTTGTTGAAGCAAATCTACAAGGCGATATTGCTAAACTGCCTTTTGCACTAAACATGGGCGTCCGTGTAATACAAACCGATGTCACATCAGATGGTTACATCTTTGATGTTGATAATGTTCGTTACAATATAACCGAAAAAGATGGCGCATTAAGCTATCGCGTTGAGGGTGAAATTGAAGATTATTACACCCGCTCTACCACTGAAGAAAGCTACACAGACGTACTACCGAGCTTAAACTTTAAATTGCATCTACGTGATGACTTACTCTATCGTTTTAGTGCGGCTAAAGTAATCACACGCCCAAACTTAGATTATCTATCGCCTTATAGCTACTTAGATTTTAATAATGCCGAATACCATGCCTCAAACCCGGGTATTAAGCCACTAAGAGCCAATCAAATAGATACGACGATTGAATGGTATTTCTCTGACTATGGTGCACTAACCTTTGCAGCCTACTATAAAGACATCGAATCAGTGATTGCCCGCGGCCGAGTAGGCACTGCGCAAGTGGGTAATTATTTTAAAGATGGAGTGGCTGTAGAAGGCCCAGTTTTTACAAAAATCTCACCTACATCGGAAAAAGGCGCAACAATTTTAGGCTTTGAAACAGCTTATCAGCAGTCTTTTGACGAAATACTTCCAGCACCATTCGATGGCCTGGGTGTACAAATAAACTATACTTTCACAGACAGCAGCTATGACGACGAAGAGCTAAATGATCTGCCATTTGTGGGGATGTCTGAGCACTCGTATAACGCGGTTATTTATTATGAAAAAGGTGATTATCAAACCCGTATTGCTTATAACTGGCGCGACGACTACTTAGTCTATCCTGATGCATGGGGCGGACCAGAGTGGGCGGCAGACTACGGCCAATACGATTTCAGTGCCAGTTACAATATCACTGAGAAAGTGCGAGTTGATTTAAGCGTAACCAACTTAACCAATGAAAGACAGTGGTCATACGTAAAAACAGAAGAACAAATTCGTCGCTTAGCGCGCTATGGTCGCTCGATTAGCCTTGGCTTTTCAGCATCATTTTAAGCTTATACCCAAACCACCTCAAGATGCAGAATTCACATCTTAAGGAGGCTTGGGTATACCCTCTTATATTAGCGCCGTTTGTCGGCGCTTTTTATGGAGCTCACTATGAGAGTTTTACTATT
The DNA here is from genome assembly GCF_014164315.1 of Pseudoalteromonas sp. SG44-1. Taxonomy (NCBI): domain Bacteria; kingdom Pseudomonadati; phylum Pseudomonadota; class Gammaproteobacteria; order Alteromonadales; family Pseudoalteromonadaceae; genus Pseudoalteromonas; species Pseudoalteromonas sp. SG44-1. The sequence continues at coordinate 60,325 of NZ_JACJEW010000003.1, read as the reverse complement.
TATTGGTTCATTATTATGGACTTCATTTTCGCCATTTGCAGTGGCAAACCAAACCACGGATTACTTTATTCCCAGTTATGGTAATAGTGCTACTAGCCATAGTATCGCAGCAAATAAAAAACTGATTAGTGATGTGGGGATCACGCACTGGCAAGACTCTGCAATACCAGTTAATCACTACTTTTACCTGCCAACAAAAGCGGCTTTTAATTTAAAGTTGCGCGTAAAAGTTGCAGGCGATCGCAGCCAGCTTAAAGTCGACTTTAATCAACAGAGTCAGTTAATTACGCTCACTAATCAGCAATTTCAAGATATCGATCTTGGCGAGTTTCTGCCAGATCAAATCGGATACCAACAGTTGCAACTTACCGGTATCGCTAAAACAGCTGACACCTTTGCTGATATTCAAGGTCTTATTGTCACGCTAGATAAAGAGTCGGCGGCGCCTTTATATGTAAAAGATGATATTTATTGGGGTCGTCGCGGGCCTTCCGTGCATTTAAACTATCCCATACCTGACAAGACTAAAAACTATCAATGGTTCTATTCAGAGCTGAGCGTACCACAAGGGTATGATCATCAAGGCTCGTATTTTATGGCCAATGGTTTTGCTGAGGGTTACTTTGGTATGCAAGTAAACTCTGACACTGAACGGCGAGTATTATTTTCAGTATGGAGTCCTTTTCAGACCGATGATCCAGCTGCTATTCCTGTGGAAATGCGTATTCAGCAATTAGCTAAAGGACATGATGTGTATACCGGTAAGTTTGGTAATGAAGGTTCTGGCGGGCAAAGCTATTTAGTATTCCCTTGGCAAGCAGAACAAACCTACCGCTTTTTATTGAAAGTAAATCCGACTGAAAACCTTGCTAATCATACCGACTACAGCGCATATTTTTATGACCCTATCGCCGCAAAGTGGCTGTTCATTGCTTCATTTAGACGCCCTAGTACAGATACATATGTGGCAAGGCCACACAGCTTCTTAGAAAACTTCATCCCTGATGCAGGGCAATTCGAGCGCAAAGCGTTATACAGTAATCAGTGGCTCAGAGATACTCAAGGCCAATGGCACTCTCTTGATAAAGCACAATTTACTTATGATGCAACGGCTGCCAAGCAATCGAGAATGGATTATCAAGGAGGCACTGAAAACGCAGGTTTTTACTTACGCAACACTGGCTTTTTTACAGGCCCAACTAAATTACACAGTGAATTTGAACGCCCAGTTGGTCAAGCGCCTGAGGTAGACTTAAGCGCTTTGCCAGATAACTAAGCCATTTTATAACAGCGCTCTGGCCGACCTATGCTGCCATAGCTTTGGTCGGCACTGACTTGCTCTGCCTCTAGTAAATATTCTAAGTAACGGCGTGCAGTTGAGCGACTTACTCCTACAAGATCGCCCATTTGCTGTGCTGTAAAAGGCGTTTTTTTGTGCTCTTTAAATGCATCAATAATCTTTTTTAAAGTAAGCTGATCAACCCCTTTCGGCAGTCTAACCGGTGCTTTACTTTGTTCGCTTGAGCCAAATAAAGTGTCGACCATAGATTGGGTCACCTCGTTAGCATCAGACAAACACTGCTGGCGTGACTCAAATCGCGCTAACGCCTGATCAAGTCGATTAAGCATCAAAGGTTTAACCAAAAAATCACACGCCCCTAACTGCATTGCCTTTTCAAGAGTTTCGACTTCTTTGGCGGCAGTCAGTAGCATCACTTCGCTTTTAATTGAGCGCCGACGCAAGTCTGTTAATAACTCAAGGCCATTGCCATCTGGTAGATGGATATCAAGTAAGATCAAATCGGGCTCTATCGCCTGTAATAGCGCGGTAGCTGTACTTAAGTTTGCTGCAATACCAACTACTTGATACTGACCTTGACGCAAGCTTTGTCGGGCAGTTTGATTCCCCGCAACCCCATTCGGTAAAAGCAGGTATTGAGCAAGAAGTTGTGCAACTTCGAGCTCATCTTCGATGATAACTACTGAATATGTCATTTTTTATTACTCATTTTAGCGTTGCAATGTTAGCCCATTTACTTTTATTATTGTTTGCTTGGCCACTGCTTATTAGCCTAAATTACCTTAGGGTTATTTAGGAATATAGACGCTTAATCGCGCGCCTTTTAAATCTGACTCACCAATTTCTAAACTACCACCACACGAATCTAAATTAGTTTTCACTAAATATAAACCAATGCCATGCTCTGCCCCTGCTTTTGAACTGTATTGTGGGGTAAATATCACTTCATGGTCGTTACCCAAGCCAAAACCACTGTCTTCGACATCAAACAATAATGTCTTACTCGTTTCATCAACCGTGACTCGTACATGAGGTTCTCGATCTTTACTGGCTCTGATCGCCGCATCAATGGCGTTATCAATTAAGTTGCCCAAGATTGATACTACTCGTTCTAACATTTCAGTACGTGCGATGGCACCAAGTAAACTTTCTGGGTTTAATTCCAATACTACGTTTAACTCGCGGGCTTTATGGTATTTACCCACCAGCAAACCGGCTAACACAGGATCTTGAATACGTTCTAATAAATGGTGGATCTGTGCTTGTGAACCTTGGCTTTCTTGGCCGATCAATTCGATTGCTTGCTCATTTTTACCCATTTGAATAAGCGCCCCAATTAGATTTAGCTTATTCGAATAGTCATGGGTTTGCACCCTTAACAACTCGGCAAATGCTTGTACTTTAGTAAGTTGCTGGCTCAAGTATTCAAGCTCATCAGCTGGGCGCAGAGTGAGTAAAATACCATCCGCCTGCCCTTGCACTTGCAATGAAAAACGCGACAACACCAAACGTTTATCCGCAGCAAACAACTCAAAGCCAACCATTTTACGACGCTGATTTCGTAATAAAAACTCAGCATGCTCTGGCAGTAAATCTTTCAGAGTTAATGACTGATTAGTACAGGCGACTGGTTTATCTAAAATTTCGCAAGCACGCTGAGTCAGTTTGCGTACTCGTCCGTCGGGATCAAGTGCAACAACACCGCTACGCATGGTATTTAAAATAGCGTCCTGCTCTGAAAACAACCTCGCTATTTCATCTGGTTGCAAACCAAAGATGGCATTTCTTACTCGCTGACCAATAAAGATAGCGGCAATAATACTCAAAGCAACTAACAACAAACCCCAAATCATAATTTCAACAATCCGCTCACGGATCAACGGCTCAACCGATTGCACTAAAAAACCGACCGAGACCAAACCAATAATATTTTGTTGCTCATCGTATACCGGCACTTTACCGCGAATGGATTCACCTAAGCTGCCCTGCGCCACTGAAATATAACGCTCGCCGTGTAACGCGTCTTGGCTATCACCGCCAACCATTTTTTTACCGAGTTTATTGCTATCTGGATGGACGATTCGATGCGCATTTTTATCACCAATAACAATAAAATCTGCGCCAGTTAGCTGGCGCAGATTTTCTATTTCTTGGTTGATTGCCACCAAGTTACTAGGGTTCTTTAAAGCTTTAACGACATCATCGCTTGATGCAATACTCGTCGCCACAGCGAGTGCTTTGTCACCAATGTGATCATGCAAACTTTGTGCGGTAATTCGATACACCAAACCGCCAAATAACACCGCTTGTAATACACACAGCCCTGTAACCCAAATTATTAACCGCGTTTCTAAACGCTTAGGCTTTTTAACTATGTTTTGCAGCGGATTTTGCGTCTTGGTGTAGCTCATTTTTTACCTCAATTATGCATGCTCTTGCTTCACTTTAAGCGCCGCTTTATCTGCCCGGCGTTGGGTTATAAAGTCTTTTAATGGAAATAACAACACTAATATTGAGATAATAAAAATGCTCAATGTTAGTGGGCGTTCCCATAAGAAGCTTAATGAACCATCCGAGATCATCATTGAACGACGGAAGTTACGCTCAATCATGTCGCCTAAAATAAAGCCTAATAGTAATGGTGCCATTGGGAAAGCCAGTAATCGTAATACCAACGCCACCACAGCAAAGCCAACCATCATAAATAAATCAAAGGTATTAAAGGAAACTAAATACACGCCAATTAAGCTGAAGAACAAAATCATTATCGTTAATACTGATTTTGGCATCGCTAATACTTTTGCAAAATATGGTATCAAAGGAAGATTCAAAATCAGCAATACGATGTTACCAAAGTACATGCTAACGATAACCGCCCAAAATACACTTGGGTTTTCTTGCATCAGCATTGGACCTGGCTGAATACCGTAAGCAATTAAGGCACCTAACATAATAGCGGTAGTACCCGAGCCTGGAATACCTAATGTAAGTAATGGTACAAATGAACCGGTACATGCTGCATTATTTGCAGACTCTGGCGCTGCCAAGCCTCGTAATGAACCCTTACCAAACTTTTCTTTTAAGCCTTTAGGCGCTAAGTTACGTTCCGTCGCATACGCCATAAAGCTAGCGATAGTGGCACCTGCACCCGGCAATACGCCAACAATAAAACCAAGTATAGACGAGCGGCCAATAACTGGCGCAATGTCTTTGATCTCTTCTTTGGTCAATTTAGTTGAACCGATTTGCGGTGTGTCTGAATCATTAATACTTTTAGTTTCTTTTTTCTCTGGACGCACTACATTAATAAGCGCCTCAGCCAATGCAAAAGTAGCCATTGCCACTAATAAAAAGCTAATACCATCAAGTAAGTCAGCTTGGCCTAACGTAAAACGCTCAGTACCAGATGATGGATCAATCCCCACAGTCGCGAGCATTAAGCCAAATACTGTCATCATCATGGCTTTTAAAAATTGCCCTTTATTAGAAAACGCCGCGATCGCTGTTAAACCTAAAAACATCAGTACAACGTAATCTGGAGATTGAAAACTCAGCGATACTTTTGCCAACAAGGGGGCTGCAACCATCAATAAAATTGCGCCTATGGTTCCGCCGATAAAGGAGGAGTAAGCGGCTATCGCCAATGCTTTGCCAGCATGACCTTGTTTAGCCAGCGGATAGCCATCAAAGGAGGACGCAACTGTACCCGCCACCCCTGGGGCATTAATTAAAATAGATGATGTTGAACCGCCAAAAATTGCACCGTAATACACCCCCGCCATCAGAATCATCCCTGAATCGGCACCTATGCTATAAGTAATTGGGATCATTAACGCAATAGCAGTAATTGGCCCAAGCCCCGGAAGCATGCCGATAAAGGTACCAACAAAACAACCCACTATGACATACAATAAATTGTTCCAGTCTAGTACGGTCGACAAGCCCAGCATAATTCCATCAAACATAACTTAACTCCACAGGTTGCCAGGAACCAAATAAATACCGAGCACTTGGGTCATTAAAAACCAAAACACTACAGCAACAGGGATAGAGGCCAATAAGAGAATAGCCTTGCGGCGCTCACCCATAACAAAAAAGCCAACTAATAAAAACGCACTGGTTGAGATTAAAAAGCCAATAGGCTCAAGCGCTGCGCTATATATCACCATCAATATAAGCAACCCGATTGTTCGCAATACATGTGACTTTTCGAGCGCATTATCTTCATCAACGGCTGCAGTTGGTTTAAGTAAAGTAGCCCCGATAGAAAGCAGACAAACGATAATACCAAATGCCGCATATACTTTAGGTAAGGTGGCAGAAGTAACCGTTTCGTACTCTTCAAATGGGAGTAACGGAATTTGCCATGCAACAATGGCGTAGAGGGTAAATAGCGCCAAGAATAAACTTGGCCCTAGTAGTTCGCGATTCAACATAAAAGCCTCGATTAACGTGACGTACGAATAAAGCCGAGTTCTTCCATAACAACTTTAAGCTGTGCTTCTTGCTGTTCAAGTGACTTTATAAATTGATCTTTTTCTTGGAATAGGTTTAACCAACCGTTACGTGCACGGACTACTTCCCACTCTGGAGTGGTTTGTAATTTACGTAACTTCTCGGTGTATTCTGCAAGTTTATCAGCCGGTAAATTGGGTGCCGCAAAGAAACCACGCCAATTAACAAACTCCATATCATAACCAAGTGATTTTAAGGTTGGAATTTGTGGATAATCTGGTAGTGCCTCACCAGAGGTCACAGCTAGAATGCGCGCTTGACCGCCATTAGCGACTTCTAACGCTTCGCTAAGTCCGGTAGAAAGTAAGTTAACCTCGCCAGATAACAACCCTGCTTTGGCTTTACCACCCGCGTCATAAGGGATATAACGCAAACGACGTCCGTCAAGGCCTGCCGCTTTAACTGCTTGCGCTGCAACTAAGTGATCCATGCTGCCACGTGCAGAGCCACCAGCTACTTTTACAGAGCCTGAATCTTCTTTCATTGCTGCGATCACATCCTGCCAGGTTTTAAATGGCGAATCGTTACGTACTACAAATGCACCGTAGTCGGCAATCATACTGGCAACGGGAGTTAAATCACGGTAGCTGTAAGGAATTTTACCGGTTAGTGCCCGCAACACGATAGGTGTTGAGTTAACCATTAAGATATCGCCTTTTTTAGTACCAGACTCAATCAGATAAGCGATTGCACGGCCACCGCCGCCGCCCGACATATTTTGAAAAGACGCATTATCTTCAATACCCGCTTTCACTAAACCTTCACCCACACCGCGTGCTGTGGTATCCCAGCCGCCACCAGGGCCGCCCGGTACTAAAAAGTGAATGTCAGCCATAGCAAACGGACTGCTTAGTACTAACGATGCCGCAAGTACCGTAGTTTTAAATGATTTAAATGATTTTTTAAGTAAGTTCATCTCAATTTACTCCTAAAATAAATACTGCATGCGCGCACTAAAGCCCATACCTGAGTCTTCATCACCCACTAACGCAGTTGCGCCTGGGCCCTCTACATCGCTGTAGATCAAGTTGCCCATAAATTTGATATCGCTGCTGATATAATAGGATGTGCCTAGGGTATAAGTAGTTACTTCAGTACCTTGTGTGCTACTTGTTGCATCCATTTGTGATACTCGGGCGACAAGCTCCCACGCATCTTTAATGCCTTTAGGTTGTACAAATAATGCTGAACCGGCTTTGTACCTGCGTTGCTCACCACCTAAGAAGTAGCTCGCTGATACATGAAAACCGTCATAACGCTCGCCATCAAGCGGGTCGGCGCCATTAACAGCATCGAGTGTGCGGCTTGCGTATTCAGCTTCTAGCGTTAATGCATCAGCTTGATACGCAAACTCAAGACCACTTTGCGACAAACTATCCAATGCCACGGCATTACCACCCACCGCGTAATCAACAAGACGTACATTGGCTTCACGTATTTCGCCACGGGCAAAGCGCGCACCTAACTCGTTACCACCCATATCACGGTATGAATGCCACGCACCTAAATGAATCACATCGCCTGGGGCTGCGCTTGACCAAGTAACACGTCCCGTTGCAGCGAGTGTTAGTTGATCATCTTCGTCATGACCCGTAGCACCAAAGGCATCATTTTTATAAACACCAACGGCATAACGAAAACCACTGTCTTTAAAGTATTGAGACGCTGACGCTCCCCAACGGAAGAACGGCGAAAAAGTATTGGCTAGCGTACTGCGCTCTATAGTATTGGTATGCTTAGAGCTCGTTAAGCCATTTAAGGTGATGTCTTCACGGATTTTACCCGCTTTAATTTTTAGACCATTATCGAAATTATAACGAACTCGCGCCATCACGATTTCTGCTGTGCCTTCGGCAAACTCAAGCAGTAACTTGTGATCCCAGTTACCATGCTCACTTTCAACATAAGTACGGATACGACGCGCAAAAAAATCACCGCCCGCATCACCGTCATTATTCGCGTTATATGCACCATCAAAATAGTTGTAATCAAGTTGCACTCGACCACCAAATTCCAAATTAAAGCCGCTAGACTTCTTCAGCGCAGCGACTTCTTTTTGTAGTTCGTCTAGTTGCTGCTGTAATTTTTCAGTGTCATTGGCAGCGAATGCTGAGGTACTTGCTAGTGCTGCTGCAATGGCTAAAGCCAATTGTGTGTTACTTGCTTTCATTGGTTGTTCTCTCCACACCTGTTGATGATTTTGTTGTCGTTAGATGAGCGACTACACACTGCTATCTGTCTTCGAGCATAGTGTTAACGTCAGATTAACGAAATGTTTAGAATTTAAGCTGCATTGATCTGCTTAAAATGCATTTAGCGCATAAAAATCACGCACAATATGCACAAAACTACAGTTTAATAACTCGTTGATAGTAATTGATTATTTATTGAGGTTTAGCTAAAAGAGGCATCTTAAGGGGTGATAAATAATTCACCCCCTTGATAATACTTATACTTTAAAGTTGCTTACTAGGTTGTCTAACTGTTGACACTGCTGTGCCAATGCTTGGCATGCACGCTCAGCCTGATCCACTTTGTCTAGCATATTGCCACTTGATGTAGCGATACGTTGCACATTGATATTCACATCTTCACTCACTTGGCTTTGCTGCGTGGCAGCGGTGGCAATTTGCATGTTCATATCGTTAATAATGGTAACTGCGTCATTAATACGCTGCACCGATTGCGCGGCACCGCGAGAGTGCTCAATCGTTTGTTGACCGCTTTTGGTACTGGCTTGCATTGCACCAACCGCTTGATTGGTACCTTGTTGGAGCTTTTCAATCATAGCGTTGATCTCTCCGGTACTATCTTGCGTGCGACTCGCTAATGAACGCACCTCGTCAGCAACGACCGCAAAGCCTCGCCCCTGCTCACCCGCGCGCGCGGCTTCAATGGCCGCATTTAACGCTAACAAGTTTGTTTGATCAGCAATACCACGGATAACATCAAGCACAGTGGCGATATTCATTACATCTTGCTCTAAGGTGTTTATTACGTCGCTCGATGCCGAAATGTCGGTCACCAGTTGATTAATTAACGAAATGGTTTCTTCAATTGTGGCTTTTGCTACATTGGCATCATTATTAGCAGTACTTGTGGCACTGGCCGCATCATTAGCGTTTTGGCTTACGTTATCACTGGTCGTGCTCATTTCATTTACCGCAGCTGCCACTTGCTCACTTTCTATTTGCTGATTACTGGCTTCACTTAATACACTTGCAGTAATAATGCGCAAACTTTCAGTTTCATTGCGCACCTGTTCAGCCGAGCCGACAACCGCCAATACTGTGTTATGAATTTTACTGATAAAGGTATTAAACGAACGCGCAAGCGCACCCATTTCATCGTTTGACTCACTGTTTAACCGTTGCGTGAGATCGCCTTGGCCACTAGCTATGTTTTCTAATGCTAACTGCATTTTCTTTAACGGCGCCAAAATAACGGTAGACAGCAGCCAAGTTGCAGCTATTGATAAAACAAAGCTCAATACAATACCAAACTGCAAAGCAAAGCTAGCAGACTCTTGATTAGCGGTTACTTCAATTAAAGAATTTGTAAGTTTGGCATCTATTTCATCACGCATGCTAGTAACATTTTTGCGAATACGCGCCAACACTGCTTCCATATCTTGTTTATGCTCAGCTAAGTAACTAGCCGCAAGCTGGTGATCACTAAAAAGTGCTTGGTAGTAACGAGACCAAATAGCGACATCGGCTTTGATATTCGTAACCCGCTGTGCATTGATCGCATCAATGTAGCCAGACTTCACCAGCTTTAATGGGCTAGAAAGGCGCGCGTCGATACGGACTATATTATCTCGGTACTCTGCAAGCTGTACTATATAGTTTTGTTTGTCGCCTTGTCCTAGCACCATGCTCAAACCTGCCGTTTTCACCTGAAAGAGATCACGATAGCCGTCTTCAAGATCGTCCAGCACCGTTCGCACCTCTAAACTTATAAAACTGTTAAGTCGAGCTTGCTCTTTAAACGTATACAACACGTAACCCGACAACACCGAAAAAATAACTAAGGCGACGACGACAGGAATAGCAAATTTAACTCGAAAGCTAAGGTTATTTATAAATTGGCTCATTTTTATCACTTATCAGTTTGCGGGCAATGGGAGGATGTGTTTAAAAGAAAAATAGCGCTATGTACCTGAAAAAACAAATAAACTAAATGAACAAAAAGAATTAAAAAAACTAATAGCCACGACCATTCCAAGTATATTTATTAAGCCCTATAAGCCACACTCCCACTTTTAATTTTATTTTCCCAAAGCTGGGAAACTGCTTCTAACAATAAAAAAGCAAACCAAGTAATTTCAATCACTTATAGTTTGGCATGTTATTCGCTTTAGGCTATTCAATTGCCTTAACAACAAATTACCAATGCCATGGATATAGATAGCACTTTAAAACGCAGCACCAAACCGAGTCAGCGTAAAAAACTCATATTTGGTACCTTACTTATTAGCATAGCGCTTATTATTTGGCTGATTTACTCATGGCTAGCACCTACCGCATTGGCGGCTAATCAACTGCAAATAGCCACCGTAACTCAAGCTGATTTTGTAATAAAAATACGTGGCTTTGGCCGTTTAAAATCAAAGTATCAGCGTTATTTAACCAATACCGATAGCGCCATGGTCGAAGCTCAGCACTTCAATGTAGATTTAGGCCAGTTAGAACAAGCACTGATCAACCTAATTAAAAATGCCTTTGAAGCCGGAGGTAGAAGCGCACCTACTCTTAGCTGGCAACAACATAAAGATAAAGTTGTTATTAAGCTGCTCGATAGCGGCACTGGTATTACAAATCCTGAAAACCTATTTGTGCCTTTTTATTCAACAAAAGCGCAAGGCGCAGGGATCGGTTTAGTGATCAGCCGCGAACTCATTCGTAATCAAGGTGGTCAGTTACAATTATTAGCCAATCCTGAAGGTCAAGGTACTCGTGTATTAGTTACCTTACCAAGATAATGCCCTGTATTTTATTGGCTTATAAGCCATAGCTTGGTAATCTAACAACAATAGGGACACTTAAAACCAGCCAAAAAGAAGAACAATAATGAAATGGACTCAATTAACGAGCCTCACACTCAGTGTGTGTTTTTTAGTTATAAGTTTTTATAGCACCAGCCAAGAATACCAAATCCAAGCTGCAGATGATTGGGTGAAACAACAGCCACTGATTAAAACGGAAATCCCAGTCAACCAAATCGTCGATGGTACTTATTACCGATTACTTGATACCCAAATAAAAGTATCTGCTCAACATCCTCAGCAGCGCTACACGCGTACTGTGATGCAGGCGGTGAACCAAACTGGCATCGATTACATTAGCCAACTTAATTTAGACTTTGATCCCAGTTATCAAACCCTCACACTCAATAGTCTTGGCCTTATCCGAGATGGGCAATACATAAATAAACTCGCTAGCGCACAATTTAAGGTCTTACAACGAGAAACCGAATTAGCCAATGGAATTTACAACGGCAGCCTAAGTTTAAATATTATTGTTGATGATATGCGCATTAACGACCAGCTCGATTACAGCTTTACGATTACTGGCCGCAACCCTATTTACCAACATTTTAGCGCGTCTCGCACATTAAACTGGTCGGTACCGGTGGCGCAACAATTTATGCGTGTGTTATGGCAAAAACCCACACCACTTTATATCAATACAATTAACGGCGAGGTTGACATAAAAGACACCCCGCTCGCTGTTGGTCATGACTATCAAATCAGCTTACACAATCAAGCAACAATCACATCTTCAAGCCAAACACCATATTGGTATAACCCGTATAAACAGGTTTTTTTCTCTGAATTAAAATCATGGCAGGAAGTTGCTAACTGGGCAGCCCCTTTATATCAATCCGCAATAGAAGTAACAGATCCTGTAACACTCATTGCCGATGAAATAGCCATGCATAATCCACAAGCCTCCGATCGTATCGCCGCTGCATTAAAATTCAGTCAAGACGAGGTTCGTTATTTAGGCTTGGAGATGGGTACTAACTCCCACCAACCAACGTCGGCATCTGAAACTCTGGCACTTCGTTATGGTGATTGTAAAGACAAAACCGTACTGCTAATTTCATTACTTAAAGCAATGGGGATCAAAGCCTATCCTGCATTAGTGAACACTGACGAAGGTAAACGGTTAATTGAACTACCAGCCTCAGCGCAAATATTTGATCATGTCATTGTCACGCTTGAGCATGCAGGTCAACGTTATTGGCTAGATCCAACAATAAACTATCAAACCGGAACTTTAGCGCATTTAGCACAACCAAATTATGGTTATGCATTGATTGTTAAACCTTTTGAGCAACAGCTTACAAAAATGAGTCCCCCTGTCGATGGTATTACAATTAAAACGCATGATAACTACACCATAGCTCTTAAACCTGAACAGCCAACAACATTTCAAACTAGTTACATATATAGCCAATTTGATGCTGTAAATAGACGCAGTTCATTAGCCCGCAATGGACTCGATAAAATAGCGAAAGATTACCTAGAATATTACCAAGGCTATTTTCAAGGTATAACCATTGATAAGCCGATGACGGTAACTGAGAATACAAATAACGGCGAGCTGTTAAGTGACGAGTTTTACCTTATTAATGATCTGACGACGAAGGACTCAGAGCTGACTTTTATGCCTCAGAGATACAAAATAGCGTTTACGAACCCGATCAAATTAATCGCACAACGCCGCTGTATTTTAAGTACCCAAATAATATTGAAACAACGATTAAAATAAAATTTGAAGAACCAAATTGGCACTTTGATAATAAGCAAAGTGAAATTGATAATGCGTTCTTTAATTTCAAAAAGAATATCCACTTTACGGACAATATATTAACACTCGATTTTTCATTTAGCGCCAAACAAGATCATATTCCAGCTGATCAGATTAAACTGTACCTGAGCGAACGAGACAAGCTAATCGACAATGCGCAGTTTGGCATTGTTAAATATGTAACTGCAGATACCACTAGCAGTTTTGATTTAAACGATAATTGGATCATTGTAGTATTACTTGCTTACCTGCTCGCACTGATATTTTTTATTGTGGCATGGCGTATCGAGTCAGCAAAGCGCCCAACATTTAGTGATGCGCAGTTTTACCCAGTTACTAATGCAAAGTTTATTCTTTATAGTATTTTTACTTTAGGACTTTTTATTAACTACTGGAGTTATCGCAACTGGAAAGCAATTAAAATACAGCAAAATAGTCATATCATGCCGATTGCTCGCGGGATTTTCGCGATATTTTTTTATTACTCTTTATATTTAGAGCTAGTTGCACACAGCCAAACGCAGCACAATAAAAATAAAATCATGCCAAACGTCTTGGCAATTATTGCGTGGTTACTGGTTATTTTGGCAAGTCTCATGACCCGTATTGACGAAGCAACTACTATAGCTATTTGTATCCTGCCATTTTTATGGCTGCCATTAGTTAATTACATTCAACACCTAAACCAATCATCTGACGCACTTGCATACAATTCTAAATGGCGAGTAAGAAATATAGTTATCGCCATAATCTGGGTACCTATTTTATTTTTAAGCTTACTGGAAGAAGTCTATTTATTACCGAGTACCGCTATCGTAAAAGGCGATAAATTGTGGTCATTTCAAATGCAATTCTTAAAACGCCATCAATTAGTACCTATTGATGAAGATGTTTTATATTTTTACAGCGATGCGTGGGTAGATTTTCGTAACGACGGCAATGGTATAAGCGACAACTACATTTTTAGCTATTGGCAAAATGAACAAGGCCAACTTGAATCAAACTTAAAACACTTTAAGGATGTTACTAGCGTCGAAGTCACTTATGGCAGAACACAACTTGATAATACAGTGATTAAAGTTATCGACAAACAAGGCGAGCACTTTTTACTTATAGTTAATAGCGAAGGAAGCAAAGATAAAGAATTGGTAGAACAAATAAATAACCGCATTGCAAGTAATAAGACGCCATAAGCATTAGCAAGCAAGCAAAATAATCTAATATCAGCAAGAAATCGGGCTGTGTAATATTAATGCCAACAAAGTGCTTTATTTGTTGTTTTTATCAGCAAATAAAATAAATGAGAATTATTTGCAAATGGGTGTTGACAGATCATAAGATCTAACTGATAATCAATATCAACAAGACGCAAAGCACAACGACTTGTACGGAATAAACTGATTTGTTTCTCGACCCTGAAACACGTGTGGCGCACGTAAACAGCTAAGGTTACCTGTTACTAACCGCAACGCCCCTTGATGTTGGTGACAGGTAACCGCCCTACTATTTTACTTGCTACATTGCTCATATCGGTGACGGTAGATATGAAACTAAAAAAGCCCTTACGGGCTTTTTTTATGTCTGTAATTTAGTGAGCTAACCAGTGGAAAAACAATTACCGGCGGTTTTTACGTGCTCGTGCTCGACGTTGTTTTTTCTCTTCTTCTTTAGCTGCTTTTTTAGCCTCAGCCGCAGCACGAAGCCCTGCAACCATCACTTCTTCTTCTTCACGCATAGCTGGAGTTTCCATAGTGATACGACCAATTATGCCATCGCGTAGTTCATTAATTAGAATTTCTGACATTTTATAAGTATCAATTTGGTTACCACCACGAATACAACCACGCTTTTTACCCGCCATTTCAACAAATTCCCAATCATTTTCAGGTAATTCATCAATTTTATAACGCGCTTTTAAAAGTTCAGGATACGCCCGCAATAGATATTCAGCGGTGTAACTAGCGACTTCTTCATATTCAAGTGCGGTATCACGTATCGCACCTGTAGCACCTAAACGGTAGCCTGAGTTTTCATTTTCAACTTTTGGCCACAACATACCCGGTGTGTCGTAAAGCATGATGCCGTCTTCTAGCTTAATACGTTGCTGCGCTTTAGTAACCGCCGGTTCGTTGCCTGTTTTCGCAACAATACGACCCGCTAACACATTAATTAACGTAGATTTACCCACGTTAGGAATACCCATGATCATGGCTTTAATTTGCTTATCAGCACCGACTTTGTGTGGTACTAATTTTTTACACAGTTCATTAATACGATGAACTTCAGCCGCTTTATCATTACCAAACGCAATCGCTTTTACGCCATTTTCTTGCTCAAAGTAATCCTTCCACGTTTGCGTCATTTTAGGATCGGCTAAATCAGCTTTATTCAAAATTTTGATGACCGGCTTACCTTCACGCAACGTCGCCACCATCGGGTTTTCACTACTGTAAGGAATGCGCGCATCAAGCACTTCAATGATCACATCCATTTGTGGCATTATTTCTTTAATTTCATTACGGGCTTTATTCATATGCCCAGGGAACCACTGGATAGCCATTTTTAACTCCTACAGATAATTTCGGGCTATTTTAACTGGCTCAGCCCTTAATTGCGCTATACTGACGCAAATTTTTTTAAATAAACTGTTATGGCTCTTAAATCGACGATTATTAAAGCGCAGTTATCGCTAAGCGATATGGACCGCAACGTATACCAAGACTTTAATTTAACCTTGGCACAACACCCTTCAGAAACCGAGCAACGCTTGATGATCCGCTTGCTTGCCTATGCACTTAATGCCTGTGATGGTTTAGAATTTACTAAGGGTTTATCGGCTGATGATGAACCAGAGCTGTGGCATAAAAGCTATAGCGATGAGATCGAGCTGTGGGTTGAGCTTGGTTTACCTGATGAAAAGCGTGTTAAAAAAGCCTGTAATAAAGCTAAAAAAGTGGTGCTATACACTTATGGTGAAAACAACCAAGCAATTTGGTGGCAAAAGCATCAACCTAAATTGTATGAGTTTAAAAATTTAAGTATTTTTAGTTTAGATTTTGCTACAACTCAAGCGCTGGCAGCGCTGGTTGATCGCAATATATCGCTGACTATTACCATTCAAGATGGTGATGTATGGGTGAGCTCTGATTCAGTTAACATTGAAATAAAACCAGTACAGTTAATGTAATTGTAGGTTCAATAGATTAAGAGGGTGTATGACTGTTAAACGCGTTGTGGTATTACACGGATTGTATATGTCTGGCTTTGTAATGCGCCCTTTATGCTCGCAGCTCGAAAAGTCTGGGTTGGATATTCTCAACCTCTCTTACAATACATTGTCTCCCGATCGCGCCGCTATTTTTAAACAGATTGATAATTTTATTAATGATAAAAATACGGCCCTTGTTTGTCATTCAATGGGCGGACTGGTGGCGCGTGCATACCTTGCTGCAAATTCAGAGCAAAGCCAAAACGTAACAAAAGTTATTACTTTAGGCACACCGCATAAAGGCAGCCATATAGCCCGCAGAATGCAGCAAAAAGGCTTTGATGTATTTTTAAAAAACAGTGTGGAGTTTTTACTGACCGAAAATGGTGATTGGCCATTTAATGCCAAGCTTTATAGTATTGCTGGCGATTTACCGATCGGCCTCATGCCGCTAATTGCCAAAGGTAGTCAATCAGATGGTACGGTATTAATTGATGAAACCAAACTCAAAGGCATGGCAGAACATAAAGTGTTTCATTTAAGTCACACCAGTATGATCTACTCACGCCAAGTGATGAATTATATTGTTGAGTTGCTGGTTTAATCTTCTGCACTAGCAGCCACTTTATAGGCAACAAATGCGATGATTGCTAAGATCAGTGGTGTTGGCGCTGCGATATAACCAAAGGTATCAAAGTTAGCAAAGCTTGCTCCTGCTAAATGGCCGACTAAGCCAACTACAAATGCAATCAACGCTATACCAATAACAACTAATTCCATTTTACTTTCTTTTTGTGTTTTAGCCTGCATGTTATCTCTCCATCAAATTTATCTGTGTTGATTATGCGCCGACTAAAAACGTTAATTTTGACCTAAATCAAATAACCACTCGCCATGTAATAGCTTGCTATAAAAGCTTGTTTTAGATCATCTTATTGTGCTTTTATTAAGCGATTTGCGGTTATTTTGATTTTTAGGGTGGTTTTTTAAAGATTGGAGCCCATCTCTATTGTACGAACAAATTAATTACTACAGCAGGTTGGCTAATAGGTAAAATCTATTAAGGTTATCGATTTTAACCATTTTACAGATTACTAAAAATGGCTGATACTTGCTTCAGTGTTTAGAAAACATCTTATCAGTTTATTAAGGAGAAGTTATGTCACAGGTAAACGCAATTGGTCTTAACAGCGCGAAAAGTGAAGATATCGTCAAGTCACTCAATACCCTGCTAAGTAGTTATCAAATTCAATATATGAATGCCCGCGGTTTTCATTGGAATATTAAAGGTCGCAACTTTTTTGAACTACACATCAAGTTTGAAGAAATTTATAACCTATTACTTTTAAAAGTAGATGAAGTCGCTGAGCGTATTTTAACGCTTGATGGCGCACCACTGCATGCATTTTCTGATTACTTAGAGATCAGCAAAATTAAAGAAGCAAAAAATATCAGTGATGGTGTCGCTGCAGTCGAAAACTTACTCGCTGGTTACAGCACGCTAATTAAAATGCAGCGCGATATTTTAGAGCAAGCAAGTGATGCACAAGATGAAGGTACGGCTTCATTGATGAGTGATTATATAACTGAGCAAGAGAAGCTAGTGTGGATGCTTAAAGCATATTTAAATTAATCATAACCAGGTTTTAATATATAGATGTTCCGGGTGCTTAGCTAAGTAACCTGGAATATCATCGTAAAATTGTATATCCATATCGCTACCCCGCCAAATATGTTCCAGCAAACTTTTCGCTACAGCACTTGCTTGAATATAAACAATACGTTTATAACCGCGCGCTTTAACACCATGAAAGTATTCAGTTGCAACCGCCAAGCTATCTGCGGTCGCTAATTCAAACTCGGCTAAGTTAATCACCGCATATTCAATGGATTGAGGCGGCAACTTTGCTAAATCAGCAAATACATCCTTGGTAAAAGCCTGTATACCTTCTCGATTAAAACATCCAATCACTTTGATATATATTGTTGGTGATTCAATTGAGTATTCCCAGCGCCCATGTACATTAAACATATAAGTGCCTCCAAACATAGTGAAACTCAATTGAATAGAAAATCACACTTAATCAGCCAAACTGATAAAGAAAGCCATCTCTAATGCTTTTTCTTCCAAGCTTTTAAAACGCCCTGATGCTCCGCCGTGACCGGCATCCATATCGGTTTTAAACACCAAAATATTATCGTCAGTTTTATATTCACGCATTTTAGCCACCCACTTCATCGGCTCCCAATATTGCACTTGTGAATCATGCAAACCGGTAGTCACTAAAATATGTGGGTATGCCTGTGCGGTAATATTGTCATATGGTGAATACTGAGCAATCACATCATAATAGGCAGGGTCATTTGGATTACCCCATTCATCGTATTCATTGGTAGTTAGAGGTATTGACTCATCCAGCATGGTGGTTAGCACATCTAAAAATGGCACATGGCAGCCAATTCCTAAATAAAGCGCTGGCGCTTGGTTAACAACCGCTCCCATTAGTAAGCCACCGGCACTACCGCCTGAAGCAAACACTTTATCTTGCGCACCATAACCTTGCTCAACCAATGCTTTGGTTACATCAATAAAGTCGTTAAAGCTATTTTGCTTATGTTGTTTTTTGCCTTGCTCGTACCAATCACGGCCCAACATCTCACTACCACGAACATGTGCTATGGCATACACAAAACCACGATCGAGTAAGCTTAATGAGGTACTCGAAAAACTCGGATCGATGGTTATGCCATACGCCCCATAACCATATTGAAACAGTGGATTAGTGCCATTTTTAGCAAAACTATCTTTACGATAAACCAGCGACACGGGCACTTTAATACCATCACGCGCTGTTACCATTAATCTTTCAGAGGCATAGTTTTGCGGATCAAAACTGCCTAATACTTGCTGTTGTTTTAATAAAGTTTTATCACCATTATTTAAGTCTACTTCAAATAATGAACCTGGCGTGGTGAGGCTTGAGTAATAAATACGAGCTACGTACGTATCATGCTCAGGATTCATTGCAATGGCAGCATAATAACAAGGATCATCAAATTCTAAGGTCATACGCTGCTGTTGCTTATTAATGACCACAAAGCGTGTTTGTCCTTGCTCGCGCTCAGTAAGCACCAAGAAATCGTCAAACAGCTCTACGCCTTCTAATAAAACGCTATCACGATGAGGGGTATGCTCAAGCCACTGTGTTTTATCTGCAATGGTGCTTGTATTAGCCGTCATTAAACGAAAGTTTTTAGCTTGCCAATTGGTCACGATATAAAACGTATCGCCGAGTTTATCAACATCAAACTCATGCCCTTCTTCGCGTGGCAGTAACTGAGTAAACACTCCTTGCGGCTGATCAGCATCTAGCACCCAAGTATCGTTCGTTTCTGTAGTGGCTAAATCAATAATGATCAGCCCCTCATCACGGCTTTTACCAAGCCCCATAAAAAAGCTTCGATCTTGCTCTTCATATACCAATACATCGTGCGCTTGCTTAGTACCTAATACATGGCGATAAACTTGATAACCTAATAACGTTTTAAGGTCTTTCTTTACGTAAAAAACCGTTTTATTGTCGTTTGCCCAAACGATTTGCCCTTCGGTGTTTTCTAATACATCTTCAAGTAAATCATCGTTATCAATAACTTTAAACTTTACGGTATAGATACGACGACCATCGGTATCTTCAGAGTAAGCCAACAATTGTTCATTAGGACTAATTGCCACCTCGCCTAATTCATAAAATTCAAAACCTTCTGCAAGTATATTTACATCTAACAGTAGCTGCTTATCTGCCGCATCCATCTGACGACTACGGTAATGGCGAGAATATTCATCATCGCCACGTACTTCAGAGTGATACCAATACTGACCATCTTTAACAGGAAAAGTATTATCGTCTTTAACAATACGCCCTTTTAGTTCTTCGAATAACTGCTTCTGAAAAGACTGAATAGGTGCTAATTGCTGTTCACAATAGTCATTTTCAGCGGCTAAATGTGCCAGCATCGCTGGCTCTGTTCGTTCGTCATCACGCATCCAATAATAATCATCAATGCGTATTTTTTGGTGTGTTGTTAACGTGTGCGGCTGTTTACGTGCAACAGGAGCATTAGGAAGTGAAGACAACGATAAGTTTGATAGAGCCACAGAAAAACCAATAAAAAATTTCGATGGCTGGAGTTTAACATAATTTTCAAAAGTGCATAAAAAAGCCCACTCAATGAGTGGGCCGAAAAATGCTAAATAGCATTAAGGGGAAACTTGCTGCCAGGCTAAATCCCAACTTTGTCCCACACCGGGCTCATAAAGTGGATTATTTTCTTCTTTCACATTGCAAAACTGGCTGAAAGGCCAAGGTTTGCATTTATAAATTAAGCCTGTTTTTGGCTGTAACACTTTTACACCCGCATTATAAACACTGCATTTTTCAGGGTAGATATAGTCATATGCAGGCTTAACGGCTTGGTAATCATCACATTTAGCAATACATTGAAAAGTTAATTCCGCACGAGTAATCCCGCAGCCTTCAAGTGCATAAATCTGGTTTGAACGATAAGCTACCACTAAACCTTGCTCAGTCATTCTTCCTGCTTCAACTAGTGGTATATGGGTATTAATATATTCCGCGACAAAACGCGGCCAATTATGTGGCTCACCTTGTTCTTCGGTGATAATTTCATATTTAAATGATAAATCGACTAGCTCTCCTTGCGTGTCATAAAAAGTCACTGTCACCATATCACCCACAAATAATTGGGTATGATGATTTAGACAACCTATTGGCATCCAATTTCCACAGGCCAATGACGTATGCATAAACAAAGCAACACCTTAAGAACATCTAATAGGTACTATCCAGTATTTATTGGATAAAAGAAATACTTTTTAACTATATTGTAGGGCTGATGACACACAGTGAGGCTAAAATTACCCTGTGCAACGGCCCCGCTATCTTAGTTTTAGCACACTAAAACCTTAGACCGGAAACTTTGCGTCCTAACCTTTCGATTAGTTTGCCAAAACAGCGTGAGTATAATGTGACATAGCTCAAAGATCAAACTAAAGAATGTAACCGCCAATAAAAACCAATACTAAGGTATATAAAAATAA
This sequence comes from Pseudoalteromonas sp. SG44-1, assembly GCF_014164315.1. Taxonomy (NCBI): domain Bacteria; kingdom Pseudomonadati; phylum Pseudomonadota; class Gammaproteobacteria; order Alteromonadales; family Pseudoalteromonadaceae; genus Pseudoalteromonas; species Pseudoalteromonas sp. SG44-1. The sequence goes on along the minus strand of NZ_JACJEW010000003.1, from coordinate 39,365 downwards.
AAAAGCCAATACATTACGTATTGGCTTTTAAAGTCCGTAGTAACAAATTGAAACTAACGATCTAACTGCGGCCCTTGTTTACTTTTAAATAAGAGCATAATTTCATTAAATAAAGCTTTAAACACCTTACCTACATCACTCATTATGATGTACAAACACGGCACTAATATTAACGTGATTAAGGTTGCAAACATTACTGCAAATCCAAGCGCTACAGCCATAGGTATTACAAATTTAGCCTGTAAGCTGGTTTCAAACATAATCGGCAATACGCCCGCAAAGGTCGTGATTGATGTCAGCAATATTGGTCTAAAGCGGGCACAACCGGCCTCTATCACCGCATCTTTGATAGCGATACCTTCACGGCGAGCTTGGTTAACAAAGTCGGTCATAACCAGCGAATCATTAATAACTACACCCGCTGCGGCAATGATACCAAAGCCAGACATTAAGGTTAGATCTAAGCCAAACCAATAATGCCCCCATACAGCCCCCGTCAAACTAAACGGGATCACCGACATTACAATCAAAGGTTGCGCATAGCTTTTCAAAGGTACAGCCAACAAGATATATACTAAAATCATGCCACCAAAAAAGAACATTTTTTGCTGATTAGCTTGTGATTGCTGCTCTTCAATAGCACCGCCAAGCTCTGATTTAACGCTTGGGAACTCTTCTTTTAGTTGAGGTAATAGCTTGTCTTTTACTTGTGTAATTACTTCATTTGGCTCGATCACTTCTTCATCGATATTGCCATAAACATACACAGTACGATAACCACCTTCACGGCGAATATAGCTAATGCCCGGTTTTTCAGTCAGCTCGACCACATCACCAAGTAACACTTCTTTACCTTGCGGTGTGGTGATAACTGCATGCTTGAGCGATGAAAACGCTTCACGGGTTAGTTTTGGATAACGTACCATCACCCGCACTTCTTCACCACGGCGAATAACACGCTGTGCTTCACCACCGTAAAAACTTGCGCCAACTTGATTTGCTATTGAGGCTAAGTCTAAACCGAGGTCATAAGCCACAGGTTTTAAACTCATTTGCACTTCTTTGCTGGCAGGGTCAATAGTCGAGCTAATATCAAACAAACCGTCTTGTTGTTGCAATAATTGAATAAAACGACGCCCGGCATCATTTAAAGTGTCGATATCTGAGCCATATAACAAGTAACCAAACTCACCATCACCACCACCTTGAGCATTCACATCGTCATAAATAATAAGCGACTTAACACCAGCAATGGTTGGCATCGCTTCACGCCAACGACGAGAAAGTTCAAACGCGTTATAAGGACGTAAATCCTCTTCAACTAATGGTGCGAGTATTTGCGCTTCAGTACGACCTTGGTTAAACACGAGTACATCTCTAATTAGTTTTTGACCATATTCCCGCTCAGTCTCTTTATCAACGGCAATCACCATAGCTTCGATTTCACGAATTGCTTCAATGGTTTGTATATCAGAGACATTATCATTCATCTCTAAGTTGATCTGCGGATAGTCATGCGGGATCTTCGGCATAAAACCAGTACGCACATTGTTTGATGCAATCAAGGCAAAAGTGACGATCAGTAATGAAATAAACGAGAACAGTACCGCCCAACGCCACTCTACACAACGCACTATAAAACGTCGATATGGTCCATTTACAAAACCAAAAAAGCGTTTATTAAAACGTGCTCGCCAGCTATCTGGCTTAATTGGCGGGAAGTTAGTATGGGCAATATGTGCAGGTAGAATAAGCTTTGATTCTATTAAGCTGAATATTAAACACAACATAACCACGACTGCGATCCCAAAAAAGAATGCACTTTCAGGGCCTGTCGATAACGTAAATGGCGCAAATACCGCAACTGTGGTTAACACCCCAAAGGTTGCTGGGGTTGCGACTTTTTTAGCGCCATTAACGACATTAACAACTCCACCGCCTTTTTTCTCTATTTCGGTGTAGGCGCTTTCTCCGATGACAATGGCGTCATCCACCACAATCCCTAGCACCATAATAAAGGCAAATAATGACAAGATATTAATGGTTACACCAAACAGCGGCATCATCATCATGGCGCCTAAAAAGCATACCGGCAAGCCAATCATTACCCATAGCGCAAGCTTAAAGCGTAAAAACAAAGAAAGCATAATAGCGACTAAAATTGCACCTTGGATCAGGTTATTTACCATCATATCTAAGCGAGCATTTAAGTAATAGGTCATATCCATTAATGGCTCTAAGCGGACACCCGGCGGTAAGTCTTTATTTTTTTGATCAATAAACGCTTTAACTGAATCCGCAACAGGAATAATACTTTGCTCTTCCGTCGCTTTTACTGATAAATAAACGGCATTTTCACCATTGAACTTAAAGTAACGTTCGCCTTCGGTGAATTGGTCCTTAATAATTGCAATATCTTGCAGTAAAACTTTAGCGCCGTTATCACCAATTTTTACTGGTATTTGGCGAAACTCCTCACCTGAATACAGTTGGTTTTCAACTCGTACAGAAATAACCCCAGCATCGGTTTTTAATTGTCCTGCTGAAAAGTTGGCTGAATAACGACGCACAGCATCAGCGACTTCGCTTAAGGTTAAGTTGTAACGACGTAATGTGTCTGGTTCAATCTCAATGGCAATTTCATCCAGTGGTACATCATTGACCACCAGTGATACATTTGATAGCTGTAATAGCTCATCTTCAATGCGGTTAGCTATCGGTTTGAGCTCATTCAGTGGTAGGTCGGCAACTAATGTCATGCCTATTACATCTTGGCGAAACTCTATTTGACTTATGGTGACCGGCTCCATGCCTGCGGGGAAAGTAGCGATACCATCAACCCGCAACTTAATTTTATCCAGTACATCGGTGAGCTCTGCATCAGTATTGATTTCTAACTGGGCGCTGCCGCCGTTACGAAATGCGCGGTATACACCTTTTTTAATTTCGGTAATATCTTTTAAAGATTCTTCAATCTTAACGAGGATACTTTCTTCCATCTCTTGCGGTGACGCGCCAGGGTAATTCGCATTAATTGTAATGTAATTAATTTCAATGTTCGGGAACATTTGTCGTTGGATAGTTAAAAAACTAATGATCCCCATTACTATAATGAAAACCATCATTAAATTAGCCGCTACAGAGTTATTAGCAAAGTAGGCAATAATACCAGTCTGCTTTTCAACCGTTGAGTCTGGTGTATTTGGTAGTTCAGTGTTACTCATAACGCAGTCTACCCTTTATAGTTTTTCAGTGGTTGCACTATCGAGTGCATCAACTTTTTTAACATCCTGCACACCAGCGATTTTCACTGCCATGCCTTTTTGCGGATACTCAGGTAAGGTAATAACTAATTGATCATCAGCCTCTAAGCCATCACTAATATAAAAGAACTCGCCCTCTTCGCGGATCACTTTCACTTTACGTGGCTCAAGTTGCTGCTCATCATTAACAATCCATACCATTTGGTTATTCACCAGTTCTTGCGGTAAGCGATAGATATTATTAAGCATAGTGCCAGCAAAATTGACTTGTACATAGCTGCCATATTTAATTGCCTGCTGTTTATTAACCAACCCATACGGGTCATCTATACGAACAACTAAGCTACTCATACGAGTTGCACTATCAACAATACCTAAATCACGATCAACCACAGCTTGACGCGTAAACCCATGTAAACCGGTTTTTATTACCGTTGCAGTAATTCCTTTAACTCGCTCAGGTAAAAACACACTGTCAAAGCCAGCGATCGGAATAATCACTTCGGCTGTTTCAATATTATTTAACTCACCGATTTGTGTGCCCATATTTATATACTGGCCTACACCAATATCGCGACTTACAACCAGTGCATCATAAGGAGCTGTTACTTCGCAATTATCTAAATCACGTTGCGCACGCTTTAATCGTGCTTGCGCTGACTTAACCGATGCTTGCGCGCTAAGCACTTGTGGCTCACGTAAAAACAATGCAGTACGCTCTTTACCAGGAAAGCGCTTTACTTCATCCGCCGCAACTTGTGCTTGTGCTTGCTCTTCGATTAACTGTGATTTTGCTTGAGCAAGTTCAGCTTGGGCTTGTAATAGCGCCGCTTCATAGTTATCTTTCTCAATAGTAAATAAGGTTTCGCCACGAGCAACAATACCACCAGCAACAAAGTGAGGATGCCAACTAACAACCTCACCCGACACCTGCGCTGATAAACGCGTGCTTTCAAGTGGCTTAACTTCGCCATAGCTATTAATAATCACTTGATGATCGTTGGCAGCTACAGGCTCAACTTTTACAACCGGCCGAGTGTCGACTATTTCTTTTTTTTCTGGCTCTTGGGCAATCGCATTAATTCCCACAAAGCCAACAATTCCTAAGCCAAGCGCGACAAATGGAAGTGTCCATTTCAATATCGTTGTTCGCATAATCAGTCCCCTAAATATTTTACTAAAGCCATAATAACAGAGCTGAATGAAACATTAACGTGACATTTGTAAGGAACTGTTACAAAACCGTATCAAAAAGATTCAAAGTCCTTATTTAAATAACCTGAGCTTCGGATAATAAATCTATCTCCTGCGGCTGCTGTTATTTTCAAAACCGAACACCTGCGTGTTCAATATCGAACAGCTATCACTTTAGAATCACCATATAAATACTTAACAAACTGAAAATAAATAGTATTCATTTCTGGCATCAAACTTTCATTAACTACACTATCAACCTCGTAGATTTGTAGATTTGTAGATTTGTAGATTATGAATATTAATATTGAGAAAACCACAAAACTAAACAAAGTTAAAATAGCCCTCATTGTTGCCGCACTCATACTGCTAGCAAGCATCAGCTATTTTGCGGTGCAACCTGCTGTGCCGCAGCTAAATGCGAGTACGCTCAATGTGGTGACCGTCCAACAAGGTGATATTGATATTATGACGCCTGTGTATGGTCAATATGCATCACGCTATGAGCGCCTAATTAGTGCCCCTGCAGTTAGCTAACACAGCGCATGGCGCGCAAATCACCATTAAACTACCGCAAGGTAGCAATTAAATAGTCATTATAAATATATGGTGCCCTGCATATAGCGCACAGCATGGCCAGTTACAGTAATTGTGTGCGCAGCAACTTCACAATGCAGATGTCCGCCACGGCTAGAAGCTTGATAAGCACTTAACGAGGTTTTACCTAACTCTTTAGCCCAATAAGGCGCAAGACCGGTATGAATTGAGCCGGTAACGTAATCTTCATCACCGCCATTAGCAGGCCAAAAATAACGTGAAATAAAGTCGTATTTTGCGCTTGGTGCGGTTGCAACTACATCTAGCGGAAACAATGTTTTAAGCAGCGCAGAGTCTGTTTTAAGATCTAGCACATCTTGCTCACTATCATAAATAGCAAAGTAAGCTTGTTGGTTTTTCAACACCTTAACGGGTTGTATAGACAAGCCAGCAAATAGCTCAGAGGGTATTTCTGTTGTGACAAAAGGAGTTTGTTTTGGAAAAGTCATGGCAAAGCTGCCATCGCTATTTTTATTAATAACTAACTCACCGACTGCAGCAGCTTGAAAACGAATTTGCGATAAATTGTGCTGTTCGCACAACACAAATGCCGCAGCGAGTGTAGCATGTCCGCAAAAGTCTATTTCCATTAATGGTGAAAACCAACGGATAGCGTAGCTGCCATCAGCTTGACGACAAGTAAACGCGGTTTCGGATACGTTATTTTCTGCGCCAATGTTTAGCATCAGCTCATTATCAAGCCAATTATCTAAATCAATAACCGCTGCATAGTTGCCTTTAAATAATTCGTTAGTAAAAGCGTCTACTTGATGGATAGTCAGTTGCATTCATTTACCTATAATATTTTAATATTTAAGTTCTTTACACGATGACGGCAAAATATCTTTGGGTACGGTGGTTTTATTTTCACCCATTGCTTGCATACCTGCGACTGGCTGATCGTAGCCACATAACCAAGCTATAGGGCTACCCGGACTACCCGTGACCACAGCTGGCCGAAATGTTAATATCGTCCCCTGCAAAGGCACTGACGCTTTATTACCAAGGCTAATATGAATAGCCCCAACATCAACGACAATACCAGTTACTCGATTGCCAATTAAAAACTTACTCGCAGGTATACCGGCTTCCTCATTGTTTGATGGAAATCGTCCTTGCTCTAAATAAAAAGTCGTTACATCTTCTCGTATAACGGCAGCCATTGCTAAGGGGTCTACAAGCTCACTGCGCTGTATATATTTACTGTATTGTGGCAATGCCACAGAAGCTAGAATGCCTATGATAGCAATCACAACCATTAGCTCAATTAGGGTAAATCCTTTATTTTTCATATGATCTCTCCCAATGCGAAGATAGGCCGATAAGCCTCTTTCAAAAATAATGCAATCGCAATAACTAAAGTAATCGTGAAAATAGTAATGAGTTTATTCAAATACCTTTTAGCATCTTGATTAAACACCGCCAGCTTTTGCTTTATTAAAAGCACAAATTCTTTACTAATATCTAAGCCATGTAACTGACAACTTTGTAAATGCTCAACCTCAGGGAAGCTAATACTTTCACTTGCCCCGTTTACAGGAAATTCAAGTATTACAATTAGCTCGCTGTGTTGCTGGCGAATTTTTTTGGGGATAATAAAATCGATACAACTTGATGATGGTTCTGCTTTTAGTAGATTGCCTATTTGGCTTAGGCGTATAACACTGAGCAAAATTAATGAAAGAAGCATTCCTTGTAGAGATACAAATATATACCAAAATTGTGCCACATCACTAAGCGAGTTATTTAATTGAGCATGATAGTCACTCAATACAGCTGAAAAGGAAGGTATAACAAAAACCTGATAAATCAGACTAATGATAATAAAAGCAGTAAAAATAAATACCAGATAGCTTAATCTGCTCCCGTATTTAAAGCCGTTAGTACTAATTGCATTTGGTAATTGTTCATAACATAACGCAAGTCTTTGCTGCTCGTGTTCACAACGGTTATCAATAAGCTGTGCTGATAATTTTGTAGCTAATTGACTACTGTGCTGCCCAGCTTTATAAACCCGTAAATGCTCGGCACTGCTTAGTTGCTTTTTCTGTGCAGGTGTAAGGTTACTTAATGGCGAAAATAATCGACATAAGTAACCTAGTTGATTCCAATTCATACCTTATCCCTTTTATCTCGATAAGGTAATTTGCCATAAAAACAGTAACTTTGGAATCGCTTGTTTTTAAAACAAACAATTCTATATTATTGCAGGGCGCATTTTATAATATTGAATACAACCAAGTTGCGCAGCATTAGTCAGTAAGATCATCACAAATGTTAAAAGATGCGAAGTACTTGGTGCTGCCATCGCTAATTCTGCAAATAAACCACACACACCAGCAATAAACTGTAAGCTAAAATAACGAGCACTTAAGTTGCTTATATCTCCGCTGCGCAGCGTTTTATAGGTTTGCGGCATGACTCGCACCGAACTCATTATTAAGCCAACAAAAGTAAGCCAAGTAAGTACATTAGCAGTCTCTAGCTGTGGGTTTACTAGCAGTAAAAACGGTAATAGTGAAAAACCTAACATAGCGGCCAACTGAGTTCGCTCTCTAGTTTTGGCGTTATATCGAGCAAAATAATACAAGATTAAGCCACTTAAACACCCGGTCACCACAAACGGTAGTACCATGTAGTAACGTTCAAAAAAGAGATTAAATGCAATAAAATAAATACTTTGCGCCACCCCAAAGGTCATCATTAATAATGACAACCCCGATACACTGCGGTTTTTACGAATTTTATTTAGTAATGGTAAAAAGCTAAACACTAAAATAAATGATGATAAAATAGGCAGGTAATGCGCCAAAGTAGACCTCGTTCGTTAGTAATTGATTAATAAGTTAGCAACTTATAAACAAAACAATAAGTCAGTGTAAACCACTGTTTTTATATGCTTTATGTAAGGCGCGGCATTGTAAAGGTCCTATAAAAACAAGCAACCATTTGTACAAAATAAACTCACTACTCCTGCGGCAAGTTAACCTTACAGTTTCCATGTTTCGACTGACACTTTGCCGTTAGTAAGCAAACATCTCATCGCATAGAATTGAAATAACATTGATAATTGTTATCATGCAACGAATTAATTTTGACGACTCTTTGCCTTATGAGAAAAACACTTTTTAAAATACACAGTTGGATTGCGCTTTGTGCTTTGATTCCACTTATTGTGATCAGTCTAACTGGCAGCGTATTAGTGTTTAAAAGTGAAATTGATGGCTTACTCATGCCAGATAGTCACTTTGTCGTTGATAGTCACGCAGAACGCAAACCCATTGATAAATTAATAGCGGTTGCTGAGCATGAATTTCCTAGCTATGTAGTAGGTAGTTGGGAAATATTTAATGATGATACTGCTGATCGGGTTTATTTAATCGAACGCGGTACCGACACTTGGTATAAATTTCATATCAATCAATATTCTGGCGAAATACTCTCGCAGCCAGTTAGCACTAGTCACTACTTCACAGATTGGTTTTTAGAACTGCATTACACATTTTTGCTAAACGATTTAAAAACTCTACCTGGTCAAACAGGCACCGTCCTTGGGTTCTTTTTTGCAATCTTTCTATTTATCCTCGGCGTTACAGGCTTAATAATTTATCGTAAATTTTGGCAACGTTTATTTTCAGTACGCTTCAAGGCGACGCTGCAAATTGTACTAAGCGATATTCATAAAATGACAGGGGTACTTGGCTCACCCATTATTTTAATTTTGGCGATCACTGGCGGCTACTTTAATTGGGCTGTGTGGTATCACGAAGTAGTCGAACACGCAGAAGAACAGCATTTTATACTCACCAAAAACTTACATAGCGATACCATTAACTTTCAAGCCATTCTGGATGATAGCAAAAAACAAATCCCGACATTTAATGGTACTTTTTTAGTTATGCCACTGGAGCCTGACGAAAACATTACGCTATTTGGTGAAGTTGATAGCAACAATCCACTGGCAAGCGAATACGCCAACACCATTACTTATGATAAAAAAACCGGTGAACATATAGCTAACTGGGATATTCGCGAAGTCGGCATTGGTTGGAAAGTAATTGATAGCTTTAGAAAATTACACTTTGGTTATTTTGCCGGTTTACTCAGTAAAATCTTATGGTGCGTGATTGGCCTAAGCCCAGTATGGCTTGCAGGCACTGGTTTTTACTTGTGGCTTAGCCGCCGTAACCGTAAAAAACAATCACAAAGAAATCGCGAGCAAAGGCGAACAGCGACAGCATTAAATACTTAACTTAGACAAAGCGATAGAAGAGGCTCCTTGGAGCCTCCATTAATTTACAACGAATAATAAAACCCGAGCCAGCCTCTAAGCTCATCATCAAAGCTGTCGCCTTCGACTCTGACTAGGCCAAAATCAAGTTTCACATCATTGAGGCCTGCAGGGCCTAAGCCAAAACTAAAGGGGCCTTGCCATTTCACACCATAGCTTTGCCCGTATACCTGTTGGTCAATCTGATGCTGTTGATAGTACAACCATGGCATGCCTTCTGCCCAGCTAATACCTCCACCATAACCTTGATAGCGTTTGCCAATAGCGCTGTAAAAGGGCAGTTCAGGTGCAAAAACAAGGTCACTGCGAATATTTTTTGATAACAACGAAGAGCTAAAACCACCTAATCGCAACTCACTATCATCTCTATATTGCTGGCTATAATTAGCATACATCGGGATTGCCAGCGCTTTACCAAATAGCTGCGCAGCAACATCATAGCCCTGCCAATTCTGCGTGTCGCTATCGCCACTATACCAACGCGCATCAATCGCTTGGCCAATGGCATAATCTTGTCTGTCATAGCTCCAAGATTGCTTCAAGCCGACTCTAAGCCACTGTGAACTCTGCTCTTGCTTGATATTTGCATCATCTATCTCTGAGTAGTTATAAGCCAGTTCTGGCTGTACTTTAAACTCTCCAAAGCTCAGTGGCAGGCTGGCAGCAATATAGCCGCCTTGCACTGACTGATCAGCCAACAGGCCATGCTGATATTGCTTGCTAGCATTCAAATCATAAGAAAATAACTGGCTGTCAAACTTGATTGCAAGCGCACTGTAACGTGCTTGGGCATAAATGCCTTGCAGTGCAGTGTCATGTAAATCAACACTGTAGCCCAGCTGCCAATCTAATTGCTTGAGTAAATCGCTGCCTTTAATACTCGCTGAAAATAATGCCGCAGAGGCTGAATGATATTGTTCACCTAACGCAAAAGTGGCTTTTTGCTGCCAAATATCGTAGTGCGTTTGCTCACCAATGGGTTGTTGATATATTTGAGCTTTTGGCAAGGTGTGCTCATTCACAAGCAACAAAGGCGCAATACTGTTAGTTGCAAAATCGGTGATTTCTTCTTCGTTATTATTTACCTGTAGCTGCATAATGTCAGGGCCATCACTACTGATTGAAAAATACAGTAAATCCCCGTCAGATAATGCGAGTGGATTAGCAACCGCTTGTTGACCTTGAGTCAGCTTGAACAAACGTTGTGTAGTTAAATCATAACGGTAGATATCCGTTGCCTGAGCTAATCCTGCAACAAAATAAAGCTGCTTGCCATCCGCACTCCAACTTGGTTGTGATAAGTATTGATATCCCTTAGGCATTGGTACAGCAATTGATTTTTGTCCATCAATATCTTGTATATACAATTGCCAATTATGATTAAACTCAGTTTTAAGAAAGGCGAGTTGCTGTTGATCGGGGCTAACTACAGGATAATCGTAAACCGTTGCTAGACTTTTTTCGAATAATGGTTGAGCTTGACCGGTTTGTAAATCAACTCGCACTAACTCTGAGTAACCTCCTTTAACCTGTTCTCCATAAAGTGTTTGCCCATTATCTGCAATACTAAAGCGCCGCAGGCCAGCTAAATCAGTTAGTTTGGTAACTTCACCGGTTTGCGTATCCCAGCTAAATATATCTGATATACGCTGATTATCAATATTATCTACGTTGCTGTAGGCTGAAAAATACAACACGTCGTCATTTAGCCATTGTGGGTTTTGAATACCCGCACGGTTGATTTGATTCAAGACTTGCTTTTGCTTACGTTGAAACACCTTGGGTGGTTTATCAGCAACATCTTTAGGATCATCAGCGAGTAGCTCTTGTTGCTCTTGGTTAAACTCTTCTGCAGCTTTGAGGTTATCCTCAGTACTGTAGAGTTTTAACTGAGTCTTGCAGTCTTGATCACGCTCCACCACTGCAAGTTGCTCGCTATTTGGTGATAAAGCAGGACCACTAGCATAGTGATCTAACGCCAACCAAAGCTCACTAGTAAGTGACTGTTCACTTCTTTCTTTACTCATTGCTTGATAGGTATACTCAGCAATAAAACGTCGATACAACTTACTCGCAGAGTCACCAAAGACCCCTTCGAATGCGTCATCAAATTCGCGTTGCTTAACCCCTTGCATACGCGTCCAAACAGCATCAAGGGTTTGCTCTGAATAGTTTTTCTCTAGCCAAGCTAAAAATCGGGCGCCCATTAAATACGCCATAGAGCCAGCCATAAAGCCACCATCTGTACTATTCAACTGATCATAGCGGGGCAATGCACCTTGCTGAGCAAATTCGATTAAAATCGCCTCGCTGTAGTTATCAAATAACCGACCACGCCCCGTCATTTTCGATTCAAGTAATGTTGCGTAACCCTCTGCCACCCAGCGAGGCATCTCGCTGTGTTTTATATCGTATAAATCCCAAATATTCCTGAGCTCTTGACGCCATTTACTGCGGGTAGGTTGTGCTAAATGCACTAGATGAATATATTCGTGCAGTACCAGTAATTGCTGCCAACCACTATTATTTGAGATCACTGTATCTGACTGCGGTGGTGTAGTAAAAAGCGCCATCAATGGCTTATTTGAAACCGGTAATGCAAAACCATTAGCGGCATTGAGTGGATCAAACACCACCACATCAACCGCTTCATCTAAAGCACGGTTTTGTTGCTCAAGCACTTTGCTGCGGACGATTTCTAATTCATTGGCCGCAGAGCGTGCCCAATCTGCATTTTCTTGACTGTAATGAACATTAAAGTGTTCGGTATGAATAGTTTGCCATTGCACGGCGGCCTGTGTATGTGTGGCTAATAATAACGAAGTAGCGAGTAAGGTTTTTTTCATCATGTTCCCTGATCTCTTATTTTAAACCCATTATTGTCATAACTTAGTCTAAAAAGAGAGCATAAAAATGTAAGAAAACGTGAGTTACCGCTATTACGCTTTATAACCTAATAAAATACCATCCTAAGAACTTGAAAGCGGTGAATTACATCCAACTTCGTTGATCAGATTCAGCTTGGCAGAGAATAAAGTCGATAATTTCATCGGCTTGCTCTGCTTTGATATAAGGCATAGTCGCTGTGCCCGCAGCGAGTTGTATAGACAAGCTCTTCAAACCACTTTTTCGCATAAAATAAGTGCTTACTGCGCGCGTGCTTTGCGCTTTATATAGTTCAAACACTCGATAATGCACACTTATCATGCCACTGCGAAACACTGCGTAATATCGCCCTTGATATTGATAAAAATAATAACCGTATCGTCGATATGATAAGTACACCAAGGAACTTAGTAATACAGCACAAAGCAGGCCATATACCGGGCTGTAACCTTGTCCTGCATAGCCCATAAATGCAATTAAAGCGCTCGGTAACAAAGCATAAAAGCATAGATTTTTGATCAGTAACGCTTTTTCGACACCTTTAAAGTTGAGTGCTTTAAAATCATCACTGGTTAAATTAAGCCAAGGATGTACCCACTGACAAACTTGTTTTACTTGCTCAAGTGAAAGCACTGGCATCACTAAGCTTTGTTTGCTCTTTGCGCCCGCGCTAAAGCCGCCGCTGGTTGCTTGCAAGCACTGCACGGTATAACGTTTAAGTAGTCGTGCAATTAGGTTTTGCTTAATCAGCAGCGATTGTACTTTATCAAGACTCACCGACAACTGATGACGCTCTAATAATCCAGCAATGCGTTTAAATTTTCCGGCCTGAAAGTAAAGCTGAAAATTATAAAAGCGGATTAATGACATTAATACCGATAATAAAACGGCAACCAACACAACAAGCACAAGTATTGAAAACACAGCGAGTGCTGCAGCATCAACCAACACGCCCACTTCTTGCTGATAGAATGATTCTAGGCGATTGATCACCGCTTTTTCTAAAAACTCCAGCACAACATTCATAAAAGGTGCAAGCGCTGCTAATGCCAAAATAGCCATATTCGACATCAAGCCAAATTTTGCAACTTCTTTATTGCTCAGCAGCAAACATTGTTGTGGTTCGTTGGTATGTGTATCTTCAGGTTGCTGCTTAGCTGCAGTTTGTTGTTGGGTTTCTTTATAAGCCAATACTCGCTCGCGCATTTGCTCTGCATATAGCGATGTAACCCCGGGTAATACAGCCTCTTGGCTAGTGCTGCCAGCGGCATCAAAAATACAGTTAACCAAACCCAGAGGCTTAAAATAAAACGGTTCGGCAATATTAACATTCTGCACTCGCAAAAAGTTCAAGGTTAAACGCTCTTTTTTAAACACCCCTTTATTAAGTAATATTTCATGCTCATCAGTAATGCAAAAGCGAAAATTAATATAGTAAAAAAATGAATAAATTAACAAGCTAATAATCGCTACCGCTAATGCAACTTGCCCCCAAAACCACTTATTTTCAACTTGCGTAACAAACACAACCATAATAGGTAGTAAGTTAAATACACCGTCTTTGACAAATCGGAAAGCAAAATGCACGATAAAATAAACCAGTGACCAAGACGAAACACGCTGCCATTTCAAATTATCCATTTAACGACTCATCAGTAGCTAATACACTATCACCGGCTTGATTGCTGGTATTGTTAGATACTTGTTTTGCTTCAGTGTACTTTTGAATATACTGACGGATATTTTTACAATCATCATGACTTAAGCCACTAATGTTGAGATCGGCGCTCATTCCGCCAGCACTATACAAACGCAAGCTAGCCAAGCCCAGTTTTCGCTCCAAAGGGCCACGATGTATTTCTGTGTGCTGCACTCGTGAGAAAGGTAAAATCGTCACCTGCTGCCAAATAACGCCTTTGCGATAAGCTATATCATGCTCACGCATAGCAATTCCTTTAAGTCGCATACTGACAACGTTATAAGCTAGCGATAAAGCTAAAATAATTGGTAAACCAATCAGTAAGCTCGTTTGTGCCAGTGCTGCAAACTCCTGATTAAAAAAGCAAACAGCGCCTAATATTGCAGTTAATGGTAGATAAAACAGCAGCCAGTTAAGCTGAGCGTGCAGCAACGCTTTATCTGCCAGTGGCTTATATACTATTTGTTGATGTTGGGGTAAGACGTCCAGTTGGTGGTTTTCGAACACTTTTTTTCCTTAACAAGCCAACGATTTGATACGTTGGCTTTGATTTATAGCAAAGTTGCGGCCCTATATTACACCCAGCGAATGGTCGTCGCTAAGGTATGACTTTCGCCTGGCGCTACAATCGCACTATCATCCATTACATTTGCCGCTTCAAGGCACAACATTGTATGGTATTCATCATCAGCAAAATTAGATAAACGCTTAGACTTATCAATCCACGGGTTCCACAGCACACAAGAGCTGGAGTTTTCACGGCCGACTTCAATAATTCCATCCGGGGTAATAATACGCTGGATAACTGCGGCTTGGGTATAAACCATATCTGTTTCACGAGCAAAACCAACCAGTCCATCTTGATCAAACGGGCCTTCGCTAAACTCAATATATTTGGAACCTTGCAGCCCATCCACTTGAGTTTCTTCAATAGCAGGGGTTGGAAAATAAGTGTGCAGCGCTTGCGTGAAAGTAATAGTTTGGTTACTTAAATTAGTGGTTGTTAAACGCACTTCAAGCTGATTAGTTAGTATAAATTCAACCTTTAGCTTTGATTTGTGTGGCCAGTAGGTTTCATCAACTTGTGCCATTGGCAAGGTTAAGCTAACTCGAATTTCATCGTCTTGCTCTGCAACTTCATCTGCTCGCCATAAGCTCGTACGTGCTACACCGTGAATTGGCCACTCAGGATTTGGATTGACACCAAACCATGGCCAACAAATAGGAATGCCACCACGTATACTTTTACCTTCTTGGTAATCTTCTTCGCTTGATACCCAAATTAATGGCTTTTTGCCACTTGGCGTGAATTCAGTGAGTTGTGCACCTTGTAGAAAAATTTTAGCGCTACAAAGCTCGCTTGCAACATTGATATATTCTAAACCAGTGTCAGTTTGTTCGATGCTTACAGATGGAGATAACTTCATTATACGTCCCATAAAAATGAAAAACCTATCTCACCTTACCCAATCCCCAACCAATTAGTAAATATTATTTAGTGAGTTTTTATGTCAAATTTACAATTTTTCACTCTGTCATGACTTATAGGTAAGCTCAGCACCAAAAACGTTTAATTAAATAATATGCAAATGAACTAAATTTAATTTCAACTCAAAACAAATAAAAAACAGCCACAGATCTGTGTAAAGCCAATAATACAGTATAAATCGACCTTATCTATTTGAACTCTATTTATTAGATGTGTAATATTTATTGATTGCGCGAGCGCCTTGACCGCAAACCATCTGCGAATGAGATAAAAATGAAAAAATATGACGAATTATTGGTTTCTTTACGTAAAGTGATCCGCGCGATCGACCTCCATTCTAAGCAGTTAAATAAAATCTCCGGCCTTACCGGTCCGCAGCTATTAATTATGACTGAAGTAGCACAAACTGATGGTATTACAGCCAGTCGCATTGCCCAAAATGTAAACCTGAGTCCTGCAACTGTAACTAATATCTTGGATCGCTTAGAAAACCGCGATTTAGTGACGCGTGTTCGCAGCCAATTAGACAAACGTCGAGTGAGTCTTTACCTCACTGCAAATGGTCAAACGATTCTGCAAGCAGCACCACAACCGTTACAAGAACACTTTATTGAAAAGTTCTCAGCCTTAGACGAGTGGGAACAAAGCCAGCTACTATCATCAATGCAGCGTATTGCTACTATGATGGATGCTCAAAGTATAGATGCAGCTCCTTTATTAGAAGTTGGTGTGCTGACCCGCGCCGCTGAAGGCAAACCCACCGAATAAATAGTTTATAAAATCATATTAAACAAATGATTACCCTAGAACGCATGGTTAGTTAACTTGGGTTAAAGGTACAATTAGTCTATTCTATACAGACCTATATCAAGAATAGCGATTTATCATGCTTAAACTATCAAAGTTAGCTTTCGCGACTATGCTAGGCGCAACAAGCAGCGCCTCATATGCTTCAGACATTGATGCTATGCAAGCTCAACTTTCTCAACTCCAACAACAGATGCAGCAACTGCAACAGCAGCTTGCGGCTGAAAAAGCAAAACAAGCTAAAGTTAATCAACAGCTTGAAGAACAGACCAAGACTATCGCAAAGCAAACTCAAGATAATACCGAAACAGCCCTATCCGGAGTTAAATTTGGTGGTGCAATTCGTACTAACTACAGTCACACCTCATATGATGACGGCAATAAAAACCGTGGTGGCGATTTTGATTTTGATATTTTCCGTTTAAATGTTTCTGGCGATATTGGTGGAGTGCTGATCGGCGGAGAGATCCGCTTTTTTGATTACATGACCGCAATAAAATCAGCATGGGCAGGCTATCAATTTACTGACGACTGGCAAGTGCAAGTAGGTATCACAAAAGTGCCGTTTGGTAATGATCCTTATAACTCCCATAACTATTTCTTTAGTGCAAACTACTACGTTGGTTTAGAAGACGATCATGATTTAGGCGTGATGTTTAAACGTAAAGTAGCTGATAACTGGCAGCTCGATTTAGGTTTTTTCAAAAATGACGAACTCGGTGGTGTCGATGGTTATGTTGAAGATCGCAGCCATCGCTATTCGTACGATATTGTTGGTAGTCGCACCGTCGACGAGGGTATTTATGCCGAACCGAGCAAAGGGCTTGGTGAGTATAATACCTTTGCCGGCCGCTACGCCTATTACTTTGAACACGGCAAAGGCATGACCACAGAAGTCGGAATATCAGGCTTGGCCGGTGGCTTACATGACGGCCAAGACCGCGCAGGAAGTTACAACGCATGGGCACTGCATGTAAACAGCGTTATCAATAATTGGAATATTCAGCTACAGCATGGCGAATATGACTACAATATCGATGACACTAATCGTATCGCGGTTGGCGCATATGGGTTTTATGACTCTATTGCGACCGATGCAACCACCAGTAGCTTTAATGTCGCTTACAGCGTACCGGTTGAATGGGGTCCAGTAAGCAACCTGCAATTTTATAATGATTACAGCGCGATCTATAACAAGTCTGATGACACTGCCGATACTTGGATGAATGTTACCGGGGTATCCGTCGCGGCTGGCGGCTTGTTCACTTACTTTGATTTAGTTCATGCCCGCAATCAAGCATTTGTAGGTGGCTCTGTTGCCGGTGATAGTAATGAAACCGAGCGTCGATTTAATATTAATATTGGCTATTACTTTTAATCTTTAAAGTCAGCCTGTAATTAGGGGGGTTAGTCTTAAGAGGTTACCCCCTCATAAACTCATCCGTCATAACGCTGTAAGCAATGACTGCAAGCAATTACATTCCCATCAACTCATAATAGGATATAAAAAGAACAGCGGCATCAGGCTGAATCGCAAGCTGAGGCGCTGAACGTGGCAGAGTATAACGTCATCGAGTACAATTAACTGACAATGCTGAGTAAACTAGCAGCATATTGTTTAACGTTGCTTGCCAAGCATTTAGCCGTTTTCAACTTTATCAGGCACAAGTCTATTCATGAATTTAAAAGTAATTTTAGCCACTTATAAAAGTATTGGCTATCAACTATTAGGACTAGCCTTGGTTGGGCTGGGAATTATAGGTATTGTTTTACCTGTGATGCCCACCACTATTTTTTTCATTTTGGCATTAGCGTGCTTTACTCGCTCGTCCCCAAAACTCGCTGCTTGGTTACTCAATCATCCTCGTTATGGCGTAACCTTACGCCATTGGCAAAAGTACAAAGTAGTACCCGTAAAGGCGAAGTGGTTTGCGGGTATTGGTATGTCACTTGGCTTTATTGTATTGCTGCTTTGTGCACCGCCGTGGTGGGTTTTACTGCTGGTAGCCTGCATCGAAATAGCGGTTATGATTTATTTACTCTCTCGCCCTTCAAAATACCTACCAATGTAAATTTCGTAAATAATGTTGTGATAACTAATGCAAATCATTACCATGTAGATAATATTGCTTAACTACTAAATTATTTATGCCGTTAATAAATAAACGAACTTTATATAGTACCAGTCGTGCGTTGCATATTTATCTATCAACAGCATTGCTGTTTTTGCTTATTTTATTTGCTGTCAGTGGGATTGTACTTAATCATGTTGATTGGCTAGAAGGCGATAAAAGTGATGGGCAACTAACCACATCACTCCCAAGTGCATTACTTGAGCAGGGCCAAGAAAACCTAGCAACCTTACCCATTTTATACCCTGAAATAGAAGCTTACTTAGCCAACCAATATGGCTTAACTAAAGTAAAAAGTATCGACTGGGAAAAAGAAGATGCACTCGTGATGCTCGACTACCCACTGCCTGCAGGTTTTGCCTTCGCAGAACTTAATTTCATCAGTGGCGAACTGAATCTCGAATATCAAACTGGCGGCTTTTTAAGCTTAATTGGCGATTTACATAAAGGCCGTCATAGCGGCGAAGCATGGAGCTGGGTGATTGATATATCAGCCGTGTTAATGATTTTTTTTGCTATCACCGGGATGATTATTTTATTTCAAAATAGAAAAAAACGCTTAGTAGGAATATGGCTAACAGTGCTTGGGGTCGCAACACCAGCAGTCATTTATTTATGCTGGGTTCCGCAACTAAAAGGAGTGTCTTAATGCTAAAACTTAATACCTTAATAAGCGCTGTTGTTTTATTTACAGCAGCTTTGTTTCAACCTCATGCGAATGCCGCTGAACTTGAAATAGAACTAACCCTACCTGATCTAGACGTACAACCTTACCATCGACCTTATGTCGCGGTTTGGCTAGAAACCCCAGAGCGTAAGCATGTAACCACGGTTGCCTTATGGGTTGAAAAAGCAGAATGGTTTAAAGACTTACGCCAGTGGTGGCGTAAAGCCGGAAAAAGTGACGCTAACTTTGATGGTGTAACAGGTGCAACAAAGCGCCCAGGTACTTACACCATTAACTGGAATGGCACAGATCTAGATGGCAAAGCCGTAACTGCAGGCAAGTATTTACTTAATTTAGAAGTCGTTCGCGAAGAAGGTGGCCGTGATTACACCCGTGTAGAACTTGATCTAAATAAAGACGGCAAGATCACCATCGATGGCACCAATGAATTTTCACAAAGCTTCGTCACCATTAAAAGTCAGTAAATGTAGCTGCTAAAACAATTTAAATAAGGAAAGACTATGAAAATCAATTTACTTAAAAGCGCATTTATCGGCGCACTTACTTTCACTGCCCTAGCATCTAGCTATGCCAATGCACATGCTCGCTGGTTAGTGCCTTCGCACACATCTCTTTCAGGCGACAAAGCACATTATGTGATGATCGATGCCAGTATTTCGAATGAAATTTTCGCACCAGATAAAGCATATCGTCCAGCACAAAAAGGCGCGGAATATGATGATAATCTGATTATGGCAATCGGCCCTGATGGCAAACCAGTTAGCGATAAAATTCGTGCATATTATCTGCAACGTAAAAATTCAGCGGCGGTAAAACTAGCTGGGGAAGGTACTTATCATATAACGATGAGCCAAGAACCACGACTAATGACTTTTTATAAAGATGCCAAAGGCGAACGTGGCCGTGTATTTGGCCCTAAAGACAGTAAAGATATCCCAGCTGATGCAACCGATATTAAAACCACAAAATCGATTGCAACGGTAGATACATTTGTAAGCCGCAACGGCACCTCAAAACCTGCGCTACTTGGTCAAGGCTTAGAGATCAGCGGCCCGACTCATCCTAATGATTTATTTGTTGGTGAAGAGGCGCGTTTTCAGTTATTAAAAGACGGTAAACCTGCTGCCAACATAGAACTTGCCATCTTAAAAGGTGATACACGTTATCGTAACGAACGTGGCGAAGTTAAAGTAACCACAGATAAAAACGGCTTTTTCACTAACACATGGCAACACCCTGGACTATACCTTATTGAAGCAAGTGTGAGCGAAGGTTCAACTGAAAAAGGTATCGATAGCGTACGTTATTCATTATTTACTACCTTAGATGTAGCACCTGAATAAAACCCCTCATTAAAAATAAAGGCCAAGTAACTTAGCTTGGCCTACAACTCGAAATAAACACATAAACAACTTAGCGCCAAAATTTTTCTAAAATTTGAATTTAATTCTTTTATTTTCCCTCTTTTGGGTTCATATTATAAACAATTAAATTAACATAACTATAAAATATTTAACGGAAATAAATATTATGAAAAATGGACTTTATACCAATCTAATTCAAACCAGAAATAATCCTCATTTAAATTTAATAGCAAGCACTACAGGCTTAGCTTTACAGTACCACTAAACACAACAAAACCAACAACAAGGAAAGTAATATGAAATGGAGTTTTTTAATCCAGCTAGCTTTGATCCTAACTCTCACAGCCTGTGGCTCAGGAGGTGGTGACTCAGAAAAAAAACCAACCAATAAAGTCACTAACAATAAACCCGTTGCCATGATCAGTGCACCAACCGGTGAAATGCGGGTAAATACCGCGCTAACATTTAGCGGTACAAAAAGCAGCGATCCCGACGGCGATTCATTAGTTTATAAATGGCGCTTAACCACTGCAGACGGACAAAATGAGATCGCTCTTGCTGTTGATAATGAAAATAAAGTTGAAGTATCACTTGCTGAAGCAAAGAGTTATAAACTAATTTTAGTTGTGAGCGATGGCAAACTTTCGAGCGCCCCAGTTGAAAAATTAATTGAAATTAAAGCCGATCCAACGCAATTAATTGCTCATGCAGGACTTACTCAAACAGTAAAACAAGGTGATGTGGTTGCATTAAATGGTGCGCTAAGTAGCACATCTAACGGTGTAATAAATAAATACTTATGGCAGTTTACGGCAAAGCCTCTTACCAGCAATGCAATCATAGAAAATAATAATAGCGTTACCAGCAAATTCATTGCAGATAAAACAGGTGCTTACGCAATAAAGCTAACCATTACTAATTCACTGGGGGAAACAGCAAGCAACGAGGTAATGATAAAAAGTGAATCTTTATACGAAAATTCAGCTCCTCAAGCGGTTATTAAAGTACAAAATAAAACCGTCGCTCCTCGCAGCATAGTCACATTAGATGGCAAGCAAAGCAGTGACCCTGATCAAGGTGATACACTAAGTTATCTGTGGACTATTACCGCACAACCTGCCGATAGCAACCCGACACTCACTGATAACTTAAGCAATACCGCAGGCTTCTCTTCTTTAGACCTCGGTGAGTACACGCTCTCACTAACAGTTAAAGATCAATATGGTGAAACTGATACCGCCACAGTTACTTTAACTGTAGAGATAGCAAATCAAGCTCCTATTGCACAACTTGTAGCTGAGAGAAACATTAACTTAGCTGAAACTATTACTCTGCAATGCGAACAATGCAACGATCCTGAAGGGCAACCCTTAAGCTACCTTTGGCAGATAAAAAGCAGACCTGAGAATAGTAAAGCGCAGCTAATCCAAGGTACGACAGCAACCCCTTCTATCAGTGCTGATATTGAAGGTGATTATGTGATCACATTAATCGTATCAGACGGACAGCTTAATTCTGAGCAAGTAATAAGCGTTCTTCACGCTCAAGCCAATGCAAAACCAACAGCGATTATTGCTGATGTAGCACCTATTTTAGTCGATGAAGAAATTCAACTTGATGGCTCACAAAGCACAGATCCTGAAGGCAAAGAGCTTACCTACCAGTGGGAAATTTTATCGCCATTAGGACGTGCTACGCTTTCTAACACAGACGTTGCTAAACCTTACTTTAAAGCATCAGGTGCAGGAAGTTTTGTTATTTCGTTACGTACCAATGATGGTAATAAAGACTCCGATACGCAAACAATCACTATCATAGTTAGAGACAATGCAAAGCCAGTCATTATTTCTAAAGGCGAACAATTACGTCAGGCTTTTGTTGGTAATATAGTAACATTTGATGTTAGCCAAAGTTACGACCCTGAAGAGACCAATCTTAATTATACTTGGGGGCTTACCAAGCCTAATGAGTCAAATGCAGCACTGGTAAACATAAAAGATGGCGTCGCTGAATTTACCCCTGATATTATAGGTAGCTATAATGTCACTGTTACTGTTACTGATGCTGAGGGCAATGCAGCTGTAATGGAGTTTGCGATCTCTGCTACCGATTCCGCTTTACTAACAGGCATAGTTAAAGGACAAATTACCAACGTAGCTAAAGTTGGTATCAATAACGCTATACTGATGATAAATGGTAAGCAGCATACTACAAATAGCAGCGGCTTCTTTGAGGCAATAGTTAGTGTTGAACAGGGCGCAACTGTTAGTATTTCTACAGCAGATGAAAGACTGGCAACTAGCGAGTATAGTTCAGCAGCGATAACACAAAATGATTTTATCATTAATATTAATCAAACAAGCCTACCGGTTTTTCAAGATGTAGAAGTCTCTGTATTCGTCTGTCCTGATTTTACTGGACCCGACACCGTAAATCTGCGCTTTAAAATGATCGATACTATTTTAACGTCGAATAGTTTTCAGGCTCAGTATGATGAAACCAAGCCTTTGATATTACAAAAAAGTAATAACACATATCTAGATAGCACACTAAATATTGCACTCCCTGTAACTGCAACATATGAAATAACCGTGGTTGAAGACAATGTGCGCAATACATCTTATTCAAGTACTGCTATTTACTACTCTCAGTCGCCCCCAAACTTAGCGATAATCACCATTTGTAATAATTAGAAAAAACTAAGCCACTTCACGCGTGTTGAAGTGGCTTAGCGTACCTTCCAGATCCAATCTAAAGAATATTAAGAACAACCCTAAATTTGGTATTTTTGACCACTTATTCGCTATACTTATCTGATAATAAAAATAAAAACCAATAAAAACAAATCATTAAATTTTGGCTTTGTTTTTGCTATAAATTAGCAAATCGTAAAATATAATTAACAATGAGAAAATAAATAATGATCAACAAACCTCTTTCTTTGCTAGCCAAAGCCCTTCCTATTGCCACTAGCCTATTGTTTCTCAGTGGCTGTATTGTGCATGTTTCAACCTCGTCAGCCAATATACAACAACAGCAGCAACGCTCAATATCAGCGTCACAATTACAGCAACTAAGTATTAATGCTGAGGCGGGTTCACTTAAAGTGATCGGCTCAACCACAGCAACTAACATCAGCGTAGATGCCACTATTTATACAGCAAAAAGTGATGACCCTTACATACTTACTCTGGAACAAAAAGGCGATAAAGCCGTACTTATAGCAAAAAATTATAGTTCATCAGGAATAGTGGTATATCAAGGTAATTCACCCAGTATTGATTTAGTTATTACTGTGCCAAGCTCATTTAACCTTGAGATTGACGATGACTCTGGCGATATAGATATTGCTGGTGTACTAGGTAATATCATTATAGATGACGACTCAGGGAGCATTCGTATTGATCAAGGTCATCACGTCACAATTGACGATGATTCAGGGGATATCGATCTGCAAAATATTACTGGTAATGTAGAGATCAGTGATGACTCTGGCAGTATTACTGCACGTAACGTTGCTGGCAATATGACTATTGAAGATGATTCGGGTGATATAACCCTTACTAATATCACTGGCAGCGTAGATATTGACGATAACTCTGGCAGCATCAATGCCAAAACTCTAGGCAGTTACATCACCATTGAAGATGAATCGGGTGATATTTATGTTGAACATGTAAATGGCCTAGTCACCATTGAGGATGGCTCAGGCAGTATTCGTGTTAACGACAGTAAAGGTCTCACCATCATTGACGCTGGCTCTGGTGATTTGAGCATCGATAATATCAACGGCCCAGTAAAACTTAACTAACTCTTGATGTAAAACGGCCAAGTAATTGGCCGTTTTTTACTGTCTAATTTTGTGTTGTCGGTCGTGTGATCACAACAACTGCTATGTTTTGCTAATCGCAAATACCCTCAGCGTCTTATCGCAATGCTTGATGAGCGTAAATGTGTCGTCGCTAGTTTCCCTACCTGCGGTATTTTGCATTAAAAACATCAACAAGTAATAGTAAGCACTGTTTACTACGCATAAAGCTCCTTTTAGTGCCATACAACACACCATTAAAATTCTTTAAAAAAGAATGTTAATGCCTATTTTTACTAATTTTCGTTCTTTTAACCTGAGTATATTATTAATCAAGCATCAATAGTGACACTCGAAATTAAGTGATCATCTATTGTTAGGGCTATAACTTATGTATTCAATTAATCGAATCAACGTGACTCTGCTTGGTCACCTTTAAGGAGCAAAACATGGCTAAAATACTCAACCCAACTGAACATGATATTGGTGGCTTAAACGTAAAGCGCGTACTGCCTAATTTTGATAAAAAAATGGTGGGACCATTTATCTTTTTTGATCACATGGGACCAAACGATTTTCCTGTTGGCCAAGGGATCAATGTTCGCCCTCACCCGCACATAGGCTTATCAACACTCACTTATTTATTTCGCGGCAGCATTTTACATCGCGACTCGCTAGGTAATAATTTAGAAATCCACCCAGGCGATGTGAACTGGATGACGGCAGGTAAAGGCATTGTTCACTCAGAACGAGAAAGCTTTGAAGTGCGCGCTAACCCGCATCATATTGACGGCTTACAATGCTGGATTGCGCTACCAGAAAATATGACTGAGATTGAGCCTTCATTCACCCATATAAAAAAACAGCAACTACCACACATAATTCATGAAGGTATCATGATGCGCTTAATTGTTGGTGAAGCTTACGGATTAAGCTCCCCAGTTAAAACCTACTCCCCCATGTTTTATATTGATGTGGTTGGCAGCGCCAATAGTCAAATTAAGTCGCCTAACCCACAGCAAGAAACCGCGTTATATGTTATTTATGGAAGCGTTACCGTGGGTCAACAGGATTATCAAGCAGGTGATTTTATCCTACTTGATAACCTCGATACTGATATTCACTTTGCCAGTGATGCACGCTTTATTTTGCTCGGTGGCGATAAATTTGAAAAAGTCCCATACTTGCATTGGAACTTTGTTGCTTATAGCAAAGAACGCTTAGAGCAGGCAAAACAAGACTGGCAAACTCAACGTTTCCCAAAAATCCCTGGTGACGATAAAGAATTTATTCCGCTATAGTAAACAGTATTTTAAGGCATAATAAGTTAGCCAGTATTAGCAAAGGACAACTATGTTAGAGATCGCATTAATTTATTTAGCCGCAGCCATTGTTGCGGTGCCTATCGCAAAACGCCTTGGGTTAGGCTCCGTACTCGGCTATTTGCTGGCAGGTATTTTAATTGGCCCGTATTTGCTGGGGTTAGTGGGCGATCAAACGTCTGTTATGCACTTTGCTGAATTTGGTGTAGTAATGATGCTGTTTTTAGTCGGCCTTGAACTACAACCAGCAAGGCTTTGGAAGTTACGCCACTCTATTTTAGGGCTTGGGGGTTTGCAAGTAACCCTAACAGCCGCGGTAATTTTTGCAATTTGTTATTGGTTTATGGCCATGCATTGGCAAACAGCACTAGCAATTGGTTTAATGCTCGCGCTTTCTTCAACAGCAATTGTGCTACAAAGCCTGGAAGAAAAAGGTTGGCTGAAAAATGAAGCCGGCCAAAATGCGTTTTCGGTACTGCTATTTCAAGATATTGCCGTTATTCCTATTTTAGCATTACTACCATTATTGGCGTTTGAGCCAATGTTAAATGCCACCAGCACGCATAATTCGCTAACTGCTGATTGGCCAGTTTGGGGGCAAGTAACCGCCTCAGTAACAGTGATCGCGGCAATTATTTTAGCTGGTAAGTATATTTCTGCGCCGCTATTTAGGTACATTGCTGAAACCAGAATGCGGGAAATATTCACTGTATTTGCGTTATTTTTAGTGGTAGCGATTGCGCTGATTATGCAAAATGTTGGCTTATCTCCAGCGTTAGGGACTTTTTTAGCTGGTGTGGTACTGGCAGAAAGTGAATTTCGTCATGAGTTAGAGGCCGATATAGAACCCTTTAAAGGACTGTTATTAGGATTGTTTTTTGTCGCTGTCGGTGCCTCTATCGACTTTGCATTGTTATTTAATCAATTTACTTTAGTGGTTACATTGGTTGCCGCTTTAATTGTTGTAAAGGCCGCTGTTTTGTATGCCTTAGCACGAACTTTTAAAATTCATCATACCCAGCAACTGTTATTCACTTTAGCCTTAGCACAAGGTGGTGAGTTTGCTTTTGTGCTCCTGACGATGACTAATACATTGCAAATTTTAACCCCAGAACAAAGCAACTTAACCACCTTAGTCGTGGCCATCTCAATGTTAATAGCCCCTTTACTATTAATGCTTTACGACACATTACAAAAACGTAGCAACACAACAACAAAACCTGAGTTTGATAAACCAGAGCAGATAAGCCCAGCCAAACACGTAATCATTGCTGGGTACGGCCGTTTTGGACAAATTATGGGGCGCTTACTGAGCACCCAAGGGTATGATATTAGTGTCCTTGATCACAGTCCTAGCCAAATTGATCTGCTGCGCCGCTTTGGTAATACGGTGCATTATGGTGATGCAGCACGTAAAGAACTACTCGAAGCCGCTGGAGCTGATACCGCACAATTACTGGTTATTGCTATTGATAATGCCGACAAAACTCTCGAAATAGTTAAACTTGTCCGCAAACACTTTCCGCACTTAAAGATTGTGGCGCGCGCTAAAGATCGTCGCCATGCTTACCAATTACTTAATTTGCACGTTGATGCGTTTAACCGAGAAACCGTTGACTCTGCCATCAACCTTGCCGTTGAAACCCTAGAACTATTAGGAAATTCAAAAGAAGACTCGCAGCGCGCAGGACACTTATTTAGAGAGCACGATCGTGCCTCAGTACTGCAACTAGCAAAACTGTGGGGCGATGATCACAGTTATGGTGTAGCTGTACGCCAACGTACTGAAGATCTAAAACAAGTACTCAATCAAGATAAACGTGCCAGAGAATCACTCAATACCTGTGACCAAGGTGACTGCGAGGACAACCATAAAGATGCTTAAAATAACTTTAGAGCAATGGCGTATGTTTAGGGCTGTGGTTGAACATGGCGGTTTTAATCAAGCATCACTAAAAATTTATAAAAGCCAGTCAAGTATTCACAATGCTGTTGGTAAAATTGAGACCGCTTTAGGTGTTAAGTTATTTACTATTGAAGGACGTAAAACCGTGATCACCGAAGCTGGTGAGATGATGATGCGCCGCGCTAATTACCTACTCGATGAAGCCGCCAAAATAGAAGCAATTGGGCAGACCCTCAGTGAGGGGATTGAAAGCAAATTACGTATTGCTGTTGATGAAGTTTTTCCGCAAGCACTGCTTTATAAAGTACTCAACAATACCTCGGCAATGTATCCATTATTACGTATTGAATTATACGAATCAGTACTGACTGGCGCGAATGAATTACTAGAGAACACCAGTGCCGATATTGCAATATCGGGATTCACTGGCAAAGCCGGGTTTAGTGAAGAGTTGTGCAATATCGAGTTTACTGCTGTTGCGCACCCAGATCATGCGTTACATAGCATCACCCGACCTATCACCCTTGAAGATTTAAAATCGCACCGACAAATTGTGGTACGCGATTCAGCCTTACACAATAAACAAGACGGTGGCTGGTTAGGTGCCGACCAGCGCTGGACAGTAAGCCATATGCGGACTTCCATTGATATGATCAGCAACGGCTTAGGCTTTGCTTGGCTACCTAGCACAGCGATTACCAATCAGTTAGCACAAAATCGGCTCAAGCCCCTTAATCTTAGCCACAATAGTAAGCGCAGTGCCATGCTACATTTACTATTTAAAGACGGTGATCGCCTTGGCCCGGCAGCGCGCACATTCATTGGCGAGTTACGATATCAAGTAATGCAGGCTGATCTTGATTGCTAATCAAGGGCTTTCATTCTATTAATTAGAACAAATAGTCCTTTTAAAAGCGATTTTAATCTTCCTTATAAAACTTATACTGCTGCTATTCAAATTAGCGTTTAATCAGGAGTTAAGTTATGCACTACATACGCAAAGCCAGCGAGCGCGGCCAAGTTGATCTTGGTTGGTTACAAAGTCAGCATAGTTTTTCATTTGGCCATTACCATGATCTAAAACACATGGGGGTGTCAGTACTTAGAGTGATCAACGAAGATAAAGTACTTGCAGGCCAAGGCTTTGGCACTCACGGACACCGAGATATGGAAATAATTTCCTATGTCATTTCAGGCGCATTAAAACACCAAGACAGCACTGGTAATGAATACATTGTTCCTGCTGGTGACGTGCAACGGATGAGTGCCGGTAGTGGCATTATGCACAGCGAATATAATGCTTCAAATTCTGCAACAGCGCACTTTTTACAAATTTGGATACAACCCAAATTGCGTGGTATAGCCCCTAGCTATGAGCAAAAAAGTATTCCGCAAACAACTCAGCTTACACCACTTGTTACACCAAATGGCGAACACGGCAGCGTGAGCATCAACCAAGATGCTAGTATCTATCGTTTAAAACTTGATGCGGGTCAATCGCATACATTGCAAACAGCGGATAGAAAAGGTTATTTGCATATTATCTGCGGGCATATAGACGCAAACAAGCAAAATTTTAGTAACGGCGATGCCTTTGCACTAAATCGCAATGAACGGGTAACATTAACAGCCACCAGCAGCTTAGAAGCGCTGTGGTTTGATCTACCAGCATAAAGTAAATAATCAGTAAGTAGAAAAACTAATGACAGTAACAACCCTCTCTATCATCGCATTTGTCGTATTGCTCACCGGCGTGTCAAAATCAGGCTTTGCAGGAGCGCTTGGAGTGTTTAGTGTCCCTTTACTAATGCTAGTGATGCCCCCTGTTGCCGCAATCGGTTTGATGCTACCGGTACTTATTGTTGCCGATGTCTTTAGTTTAAAAAGTTACTGGCAACAATGGGATATACAGCAACTTAAACGCTTACTACCGGGTTTATTGGTAGGCGTAGTTATTGCACATGCGTTAATTGGCTGGTTAGACGCGGCGTTTATAAAAACAGCGATTGCTATTTTATGTATAGTGTTTGCTATTCGCAGTTTAGCCTTTAGCAAGTTTACTTTGAGTGCCTTAAATAGCCGTTTAGGTGCCTTCTCTATGGGCGGTTTAGCCGGTATTGCAAGTACCTTAGTACATGCTGGCGGCCCACCTTTAATAATGTATTTCAGTACCATTAAGTTACCACCGAAACGATTTGTCGCAACTGTGGCGATTATTTTTGCGATGATGAATGCCGTCAAGCTTATTGGCTTTATTAGTCTGGGTTTAATCGAAATAAAGTGGGCATTAATTGCACTTGCCAGCTTGCCGATTGCTTTTTGTGGTAATCGTTTAGGGATCTGGTTGCAGGGCAAACTCAATACTTCGCAGTTTCTGAAAATAATGAATGTACTACTCTTGTTGCTGGGTATTTGGTTGTTAGTGATGTGATCTGGCTAGTTAAACATTTCGTAGTTAGGTAAACTGATTCAACAAACGCTATTTAAGGCTCTATTTTGTTAAATAACCAACCACTTCGTAAACCCTTCTCTGTACTGGTTGTTATTTATAAAAAAAATAAAGACTGTTTACTGATCCAACGTACCGATGATGCTAACTTTTGGCAATCAGTCACCGGCGGGATTGATGAAGGCGAAACGCCTATTGTGACAGCTTACCGTGAGCTATTAGAAGAAACAGGGATAGATGCCCGCGCACTGGGTTTAACAATACGTGATCACCAAAAAACCAATCAATATACCATTAGAGAGTCATGGCGACACCGCTATCAAGCCAATGCGTTAATTAATACTGAGTATGTTTTTAGTATTTGCGTACCCGATGATATCGCCATTACTTTAGATCCGAATGAGCACACTGATTTTATTTGGCTAACGCAACAACAAGCGGCTGACAAAGCCTGGTCGCCAAGTAATCGCGATGAAATCTTGGCGTTATAGTTTATTTAATTGTTATCAATTAGGTTAACTGCTTACTTGTAGCACTTATTGAAACAACAAGCCCATATTGATTGCTTGTGGCAACCACATCATTGCGTCTGAGGTTAACTCATCGCTAGAAACCTCTAGCTGTAATGCTGTTTGCTTAATCGCCATATTAAAGCTACTTCCTTGTATACAAAAACCGAGTAGCAAATACTGCCAATGAGCTAAAGACCAGACTCTAAATCTATAATGTATACGTGTTAAAGCAAGGTAACATGGTTGCTGAATAGGTAAAATCAACTCATCAGGCATTACTTCTAATTTTGCTATGCAGGCTTCAATTTGTGAAATGAGCTCTAAAATAGGGTAATCTAATGTTATTACTCGCAAACAAGGCGCCGCTTGAATATCAGTATTATTTACTAAACACGTGAGCATTTGCTGTTCGATAGAAAGCTCGGTTGCCGTTACATTTTTTTCAAGACCTTGGGCTACTAACACCTCAGACTTGGTGCGTTCAAATAAGGCTATTTGAGCAGGTAAATCGACCATAGTTTGTTGAGCAACATCGATTATACCTTGTGGTTTAGTTTGTGCTAAAAATTCGGCGAATTGCTCACCTAAATAATATAGACTCCAACTTTTAGAAGGCACCGTCACAATAAATGCTTTAGCAAATGTGGAAAATAACGTATCTCCCATATACTGCGCCAACAATGAAAACTCACAACGTAAACAATCCACAAGCCTTAGCACATAACCTGCAGCGTAAATATCTACTCGCTGCTGGGCTGAAATTTTATCTGTACTTTTAATTAGCGTATCAAGCATAACGCCATCATGCGCATATGCCTGTAAGAGTTTATCATCCAAATCACCACGAACAATTAATACTGTTTGCAACCAATGCTGCACTTGCCTCAATGAATGTTCACTCATAATTTCTCTTTAGCTAAAACCAGCGGTGTAGAAATACAACCTTGTTGGTGGTTATTTTGTACTGGAGCATGAGGAATTTGACCCGCTAATACAGTTTTAGCTTTGTTTAACTCAGCGACTAATTCAGGAAACGCAGGAATATTTGCATCCCATTCCAGTAAAGTCGAGACAGGCCCACATAAAGATTGCGCGAGTTGATACAATTCCCATACAGGTTCAGGAACTGGTTTATCATGGGTATCTATCAAACAATGCCCGCTGAGTGTTGGCCCCGCCAAATGCATTTGCACAATACTTTTAAGCGGTAAGTTTTTTATATATGTCCTTGGGCAAAAACCGTGATTATACGCCGACACATAAACATTATTAACGTCTAGCAGCATAGCACACTGTGTTTGTTCGACCAGCTGCGTAAAAAACTCCGGCTCCGTGAGCGACGAGTTTTGAAACTCTAAATAAGTAGAGGGGTTCTCCAGCACTAATGGCCGCTGTAAAAAGTCTTGTACCTGATTAACCCGGTTAATAACATGCTTTAAGCTTTCCTCAGTAAGCGGCATAGGTAGTAAATCGTGGCTATTTACTCCTGCAAAGCCTGTCCAACATAGATGATCTGATATCCACGCTGGTTTTACAAAATCCGCCAATGCTTTTAACTTTTCTAAATAGTCAAAATCAAGCGCAGAGCTACTGCCTATATTCATAGACACACCATGCATAACAATAGGGAAATCAGCCATCAATTGTTCTAATACATGACGGCCATAGCCATAATTATCGATGTAATTTTCACTAATGATCTCAAACCAATCAACCCCTGTTACTGGTTTTTGCATTAAGTACGGATAATGCTCACTGCGCAACCCCAAACCAAAGCCTAGCGGGTTTATTTGCTCAATAGCAGAAGCAGCAAAAGGCTGCTTCTGTATGTATGATGTCATGTATTCAATCCAATTAAGTTGAAGGCGGAAGCGCTAAGCGAATATCATCTGCAGGTGGCGGCGTAGTTTGCACTCCTTTTGCATTACAATAGGCCTGCCACGCGATACTGTAAACCGCATCACCTTCTTTAAATGGCATTTGCTCTAGAACTTTACCTGTTTCTGGGTCGGTATATGGTTTAGCCGTAGATGCATAGTCTGGTCCATCACCAAATTCAAATAATTGCATCTGGGGTTTTGCTGATGGCTCTTTTGGGAATAGCTGCGAGGCAGAAATCGGCACAGCACAACCACCTAAATTATTACATTTGTTATTTGCAGGAGCGCTAAATGGACCATCAGCAGGGGCGCTACCACCACAGCTTCCTCCCGGTGTTGTGCTATGCACAAACCCACACCCACCTTGCGCTTTGCAATTGTTCGAACCTTTACAGCTGTGGAACACTGTTGCGGGAGGTAAATTATTTGAATTTTCTTTTGTATAATCCATACCTTGGCACGCATGGTATAAAACATCCTTAGACATATCCGCAATACCCGCAACCAGATCTGGAGCCTGCCCTGTTGTAGCCCAACAAATAGATACTCGATCGCCCGAACCCCCCATTGCAGGACCTGGAAACTCAGTCGTTTTACCACCCCAATAGCGATCCAATGCTGTGGTAAGTCCTTTTAAAGTGCCAACCGCTGATTCACTAAAAATTTGATGTGTTTGTGCACGACGTTCAGGGCTAGAAAACAAATTATTCAATGCTTTTTCTACATCAACTACAGCAGGTAAATCTGGGTGCTTCTGCTTAGCCTTATCGCCACCTTGCGGGTTAAGCATTGCTACTGTAAATTTACCGCACAAGTTATGCCACGTTTGCCAGGTCATATACACTTGGGCCGCGTTGTTATCACTGTAAGATTGACCCTCTTGGTATTCATATTGAATAATCAAATCAAGTACATCAGCAAAGGTAATAAAATGATCTTTTTTAGTATTTGTAATACGTGCGCATGCAATACCAGATACAGGAAGTGGCTTTTGCCCAGCGCTATCCGCTGGGTAATCTTCTTTTAGGTTATCAGCATTAGGTTGAAACTTAGCAGCGACCTGATGATCATCTGCCTCAATCGGTGTGCTTTTCAATGCTACCGTTTGTTGCTGCAAATACGTTATTACCCAACTCTCTGCCGCCCAGCGGCTGCAGATTTCAGAAACAACACCTTTACCTTCACCTTGATCCGTTATTGCATTGATATTATTAACAATCTCAATTTTTAACTTATCTAGATCATTACTTTCATTGATTGAACCATTAATCCCCGGGTATTGCGGTTTATATTCGGCTGAGTCACGAGTATTAAAGTAATCACGTTGCACGGAATCAGGTTTAGCTGGATTCACCAAAATATCAATTAAGCTACTACCATCCTCATACACAATTTCAAGATAGTCCCAATAACAGCAATACATATGCCCGATAGAACCAAACATAGGTAAATCAACTTCTGTATCTGTTGCTTTAAACCAATCAAAAGGAGCTGTTTCAAAGTATTTAGGGCGAACGCCATCTAAATCTTTATTAATTATTAATTTTTTTGCACTTTCCTCGGTTTCTTCAATCAATAAAAACAGTAAAGCCTGCTCTTTTGTCAATGCAGCTGCATTGACTCGCATATCTTGTAGCGTTTGACCCTGAAAGTGAGTTGTAAAGTATTCTTTCACTTTAGGGCTAAGTTTTGATAAATCACGGCTGCAGTCTTTAAAATCTAAGATATGCGGGATTTGCGTTGTATCGTCATAACAATGCCAACCAAACTTTTCTGTTTGCAGTGCATTACTGGTAAATGAAGGAGTTAGATTTAGTTTACTGGCGATATTAGAAGCCAACTGTAAATGCAGCATTTCTTCTATAAACACACTATAAACAGCATTAAACGCCTGTTCATTTACGCTCAGTGGCTTGCTGGGTTTTGGCGTTGGAGTAATATCTAATTTTGCTATTCGTTCATTAGGAATAAAGCCTGCTGTTGCCCCTAACCCAGGCCATAAACGCTCGGGATACAAGCCTTCATCCCCACCTATTGCATGCATGCCTTGTATTGAATACAGACCTGTCATATATAACGGGATGGTAAATAACTCAACGTTAATCGCAGCTTGTGCGATGGCTTTTATACACGCAATATCAGCGTCTTTGTAACTTACGGGACGCTCTTTAATTTTTTTGTATTGTTTGATGCTGACTTTAAGATCAAGATCGAGGTTAATCCTTACCGCCTTTTGTGCACTCTGCATTTTCAATTGCTCCATGATGACAGTTATATGCGACCAAGAAACTTGTCGCGTAAGTCAAATGAGTGTAGAAGGTTTCATCAGCGATGCAGTATTACAATACATTACAAAAGTAGATATTTGGTACAGAAGTAAAACTAATACTTTATTCAAAAACAGTAAAAAGCGCGTTGATAAGCACATTAAAGTGGCGTCCGTTCACCCAACAAGCATTATGCTGTTTCGGCTCAGTAATATCGTTTACCCGCTAGTAGCAATCATTTTACTGCGAATATTTACCTCTATCGGCATCATTGTAGATTTGCAAGTAAGATTTAATACTGAATATCCTTGTTATACCCAGCCCCAAAAGCTAGGTATAACAAGTGGATAAATAGCCGGCGCTATAACCGCTGTTTGTTACTATAAATACTTTAACCAAGGTTTATTTGCTTTGCGCTTATAGTGACTAAATGCCTTAGTTGGCCAATATAACGTAACGGCTAACACAACCGTAATTAACCAAATCCATGTAATATCATTTACGGCAAAATATGCACCATGATTAGCACCAAAAATAGCTCTGCAAATTGTGTATAAAATCAATAAAACGTAAAGATGAAAAATATAAAAGAACATCGGCACCGAGCCATACACTCTTAAAGCATTACTAAAGCGATTTAACGGACGCTCAAAAAACCATAAGCCAAAAAACATCAGCGCTAAAGTGATTAATAAAAAGCTCAGTGAAGGTGGATATTTGGTAACGTTAAATATCGACATAGCCGTTTGCACTGCTGTTGAAAACTGCTGCCAAGGTAGCGTTTCGCCATAGATATTTAAGCCGCGTAAAATAGCAAATAACGCTATACACGCTAAGCCCAAACCAATCAGCCACTGTTTACGATCTTCACTGTCTCGATTATGTGCGTACAGTGGGCCTGCGCAGTAACCAAGTAATATAACCCCAATCCAAGGTAATACTGGGTAACTGATTTTGACATTAACTAAACCACCTTCAGAGATAAAGCCGCGATCGTGCAGAATAGTCCATAAGGTATAACCCCACTCATCTGGACTGAAGGTAATTGGTGTGAGTAAGTTATGGCCAAAAACGATCAATAAACCCAATGCTAACAATAGTCGTTGCGGTAAGTTAATTAGTAATGCCAGAGCCAGCATACACAGGCCAATAGCCCATATCACTTGTAGAAAAATAGTCGGGATAAACCAAATCCACAAAAAGCAAATAACCGTAACTTCAAGGGCAATTAAAAACAACCCCCGCTTAACTAAAAAACTACGTGCAGAGCGTACTTTACCTGAGCTTGGGTGGCTATAAAGCCACGCCGAAAGCCCTGTTAAAAAGATAAAGGTTGGCGCGCAAAAGTGCGCTGCAAAACGGCTCCAAAACAGCCCTGGAGAGGTAACGTCAACATCCATTGGGTCTAATACCGGCATTTGCGAGAAAAAACGCTCTCGCACATGATCAAGTAACATTAATAAGATAACCACGCCACGCATGATATCGATACTATGAATACGGTTTTTAACTTGTTCAGAAGTCATATGTTATACCCAATTTAAACTGTGTTGGTGCACCAGGGTAGGCCCATAATGCATTGTAGCTACTGGCTATGTAGCTTTCATCAAATACATTATCAACATTAAGTGAAACATTTGTCCGTTCAGTCGCCTGCCATTGAGCAAATAAACCCACCAGCTGATAACTTGGTAAGTTAAA
Source organism: Pseudoalteromonas sp. SG44-1 (assembly GCF_014164315.1). Classification (NCBI taxonomy): domain Bacteria; kingdom Pseudomonadati; phylum Pseudomonadota; class Gammaproteobacteria; order Alteromonadales; family Pseudoalteromonadaceae; genus Pseudoalteromonas; species Pseudoalteromonas sp. SG44-1. Next base: position 3,110 of record NZ_JACJEW010000003.1, on the reverse strand, counting down.
AGATAAGTTTACTGGGTCGCCTAGTCGCTCTGAAATATATTGATAATGACCACCAAATTTAATGTCTTGCTCAAGTACACGGGTATTGTGATTTAAAGAAAGCGAAAAATTATTTTTTGGTACGTTAACTAACGGGCTACCTTTAGGTATAGGCTCTAACCACTCAACATTAATCATGTCTTTGGCTGTTTCAGCCTTTACGTAAGCATACGAAAGTGTGTACTGAGTGTTTTCACCTAAACTACCAGTCAGATCAACCTCAATACCTTTACTGGTTACTTTACCAATAGGTTTTGAATAACCCTTATCGTCAGCCACCAACATGTTGCCTTTGCTAGCATCAAATAAAGCGATGATACCGCTAACGTTGTCAAAGCCGAACTTCACACCCACTTCAAAGGAATCACTTTCTTCAAAACCAAACGATTTACCCTGAGCGTCAGTACCACTTAAAGGTATAAACCCTTCGGAATAGCTGGTATAAAGGTTAATCGCATCATTTAGCTCATATACCATGCCTAGCCGTGGGCTAAGTCGATTCATCGTGCTATCTGAAGCAACACCTGACTTAGTCTCGAAAATATTCTGCTCAATTTCATCAAACCGCAATCCCAGCATTAATTTAAAACGCTCGGTAAGGTCTAACTGATCTTGTACATAAATACCGTATGCCTTTTGCTTTTCATTGTTTTCATACAGTTGCGCAACATCGGGGCCTTGCCCTTCACTGTAGTTTGGCTGATAAATATTTAATGTGTACGTATCTTTACCACCACGATAACGATAAAGCCCAGTGCGAAGCTCATAGTCATACCCATCAACACCAATCAAAACATGGTTAGTGATATCAGCAAGATCAAAATGACCACTTAATTCTGCGCGTACTGACAAATCATCAGAGTAATAATCTCTATAACGGTGTTGACGCGTAAGCATAGGATTATCTAAAGACAAAGTCTGTCTTGGAGGAGATAGTTCAGCATCAGACGAAAAACCTGTTAACGTAGCGGTACGATGGTTAGCGCCCAATAAGAGTGACCAGTCGCGATTAAAGTCATAGTCATAATTAAGTTGGTGTCCGCGAGAGTGCACTTTAGTTGGCGCATCATTAGGGTTACCTAAAAAACGGCTTCTAGGTACGGTGTCAAAATTATCGTTAAGTACAACAATACCTCGGTCATACATTTGCTGCTGGTCAACGTACTCAAACTCATACGTTAATGACGATTTATCATTGATGCTGTAATACACCGAAGGCGTGATCACAAACTTATCATGATGTACGTGATCTCGAAAACTGTCACTATCTTGCCATGCACCATTAATTCGAAATGCAATATCTTCAGTTAGGCCGTTAGTGTAATCACCTTGCACACGTTTATGATCATCACTGCCAAGTTCAGCTTTTAACTGGCCTTGCTGATAGAACTGTGGTTTTTTAGTAATAATATTAATTGTACCGCCTGGTTCAGAGCGACCATAGAGTGCAGAACCTGGGCCTTTTAACACTTCAATATATTCAATGTTAGATACATCACGTGGGCCCGCAAAACCTCGCCCACCACTAAAGCCATTAATTAAATAGCCTGATGGCATATTTTCATTACCCGATAGCCCCCTTATAGAGTAGCTATCCCACAATGCCCCACCATTATTTTTGCGAGAAATACTGGCAGAAAAATCAAGTGCATCCCTGAATTTAGTGATGCCATTATCAACCATCATTTCTTTACTTAATGTGGTAATTGACTGCGGCAGCTCTTTAACAGGAATATCTCCTCTAAAGGCTTGTTTATGTGCAATTGTGATGGTTTCTATATCTGATTCTGTGGCATTAGAGCCAAAAGAGAGTGCTGCAAAGGCAAGAGTTAATGCTGAGTACTTCATGATCCACTTTAATGATTGCTAGTCTTGTTTGGATATAATATAACATAATTGCAAAGCGGTGATACAATATAACGTTCAATTTAATAAGAAATAATACCAACCCTAAATGCTATGGTGTCAGCTACTCTGCAACTTGTTCGTAAATGGCATTGGCCTGAGCAAGAGCAAGCGACTAACCTCACTATGCGCTTTGATTATTACTTTGACAAAGATGTCACTCGTGACGAAATAATTAGCCACTGTATTAAGCAATCAAAGCAACTGTGCAGTTAATTTATTTTGATCAGTATATTGAGCCTAAGGCCTGTATTGCCTACAATGGCACACAATATATTCAATGCAGATCACAATTATGACTGATACAAATAAACCAGAATTACCAGATCAACTTTCGATCAACCCACGTAGCAAATTTTATGTAGAAGAAGTATTCGAGCATGAAATCGGCATTACACTTAACGGCAAAGAGCGTTTTGACGTTGAAGAGTACTGCATCAGTGAAGGTTGGATCAAAGTAGCCGCACCTAAAGCACTAGACCGCCGCGGCCAGCCATTACTTATGAAAGTAAAAGGCACAGTAGAAGCGTTTTATAAGTAACCGCTAACTAATTGAAAAAGCCGACTTTTGTCGGCTTTTTCATCACTGATTTTTACTTAGCGCTAGATAACGCTATAACATTACTTTAATACCTTTTTGCACTCGGCTCTATTTAAACTCATTGATACCTTGGCAATTAAAAGCCGTTACCTTATAAAAAACTCAACAGGTACAACAAGCTCAAGATTATTGCCTGCGATACCATTTGGTATGGCGGGTAATGGCTGTGCGCGTTGTAACATTTTGAGGGCTTCATCATCCAGTGCTGGGTAACCCGATGTTTGCTCTATGCGGCTTGTGACGATCATACCGTCACGACCAACTATAAAGTATACGATTACAGTGCCTTGCTGGCGTCTACTTTTAGCTATTCTTGGGTATTCTTTGTGCTTTTCTAGCCATGTTAATAAGGTCGTTGCATAGTTTTTTTTGTTTGCAAAACTAGCATTAATAGCCCCCTTGTTAAGGGGGGAGCTTTGCGTATTCGTTGCAACTTTTTTATTACTAGAGACAACGCTCTCTGCATTTATTGCTAAGCTTGCACCCTCTGCACCTTGGGCTGGTTTCTCTAGGGGCTTAGATTCTGGTTTAAGCTCTGGTTTAGGCTTCGGTTTAAGCTCTGGTT